>CAMEWS010000008.1 GCA_945946765.1 uncultured Clostridia bacterium | reverse complement strand
TGGGGTCACTTCCGCAAAATGCTAGACTTGGCGTCATTCGCACTCCGTTACACTTTTCCAAGCGAAGCCGCCTCAAACATATTTAGAATAATTATTTATTGCTGAATTATTTCTGAGGTATTCAAGTATTGCGCCGCCTACTTCTTCATTCGGGTCAAAAGGTATTTGTGTCGGTTTTTTTGCATTGCTTAAAAACATTGTTACAAGAGGGCCGAATCCGTCAGGGACAAGAGTTTTTCTGTAAATTCCAGCAAGCATTACCTGAACATTGTGTGATGGTGAATAATTAAATCTTGATATAATAGGGTAAGTGTTTCCAACAGTTTTTGCTCCCGCATCAATAATTCTGTTCAACAAAAAAAGCCCTGCTGTTATGTCTTTTTCGTCATCAGCTTTTTTAAGCATATCTGTTACAGGCTTTATTGCCGCATCTTTATATGACGATATTCTTGCTGTCAGTTGTTCGTCAAAATCTGCATGATTCCTTTTTTCATCAGGCAATTTAAAGGATTTGCAAAATTGAGCAACAAGTATGCAAGGTTCGTCCGTATTTGTTTGTCTTTGTGTCGGTATAAAGTTGTGAAAAGCAACAGGTGTAATTGTCATAATATTCCTTATATTAAATTATGTATTACATATTGTATAAAATTATGAATATACAAACGGCGGACCGTTTTTGATTTCATAAAGTATGTTTTCCGCTCTTGTTTTTAACTCATTCTTGTCTTTGCCTTGCATTGCCTGTATGCGAAACTCTTCTATCATCGGGTCAATAACACTGCGTTTTTTAGTTTCAAAATTGTTTAATTCAACGTTAACCAGTCGTTTTTGTAAGTCAAGTTCTGTTTTTGCGTTTTCTTTGATAACTTGTGCTTCTTTAATACCTTCAATTGCGGCTGTTCCGACATATCCGACCGTTGTAACGGTGGATAATCCTGCAAAAAGGATTTTTAACAGAGGGTTTTCCCAGTTTACTATCATGTTATAAAGGTGTGCTCTGTCATCATCAGTGTGAGAATACAAAGACGGTTTTGTTCCGGGTTTTCCCGCAATTGCTTCCGCACCTTCTTGTGTTACTTTTTCAGCTTCTTTTTTTACTTCCGTAATAAACCCGTCAGGAAGACCTTTGGCATCTTTTAGCGTTGCTTCTATTTTTTTTGCCGAATAATTCATTGATACACAAATATTTTTAACCTTAGCCAGTGTTTCATTATCCCAATTTGTGTTTGAATCAATAAGTTTTTTTATCTTATCTTCCATTTGTCTTGAGTAATTTTCGTATATTTTTGCGGTTTTTTGTACATTTTTAAATGCAAGAAATCCTAATAAACTAATTAGTGCGGTAGTTACACCCACAGCAGCATATCCCAAAATGTTTTTTTCTGTTTTTTCGTTATTTGATTGTTTAAAAGAAATAAATTTTCTGAAAGTAGTGTTGGCATTACCAATATTTTCTTTATGCAAAATAGAATCCAACTCTTTTGCTTTTTCGGCAAGCATGTTTCTTAATATTTGCATTTTACCCGAAAAACTTTGGGTTTCTACGGCGATAAGTTTTTCTTGCAAATCTTTTTGTACATCGGCTTGTTTTTTACGTACCCAAATTTCTTTTACGCCGTCTACAAAGTTTTTGCCCGCAAGTCCTGCCGCACTAAGGACAAATACTCCCAAAGCCCCGAGAATGTTGCGCATATTGGGGTCACGTATCATTAAATAAGTAACAAAATGAGGTTCGTTATTTATTGCAACGTTTTTAGGGATTTCGGGTAATGTTTTCCAATCAGGCAATACTGCTTTGTGTTTGGCGGCTCTGGATAATAGTGCCATTGATCCTGCAAGGATACCAAAAAGTGTTGTAGTTGCCGCAAGCAAAGGTGTCAAACTTTTGTGCTGTGAATTTTGTTTTTTGTTGTGGTGTTTTAAATCAATATGTTCAAAACTATCAGGTTGAACTGTTCTATCAGGGATAACAAGACTGTCGTACATATTCCCGATGTTTGGTGAGTCTTGGTTGTCTTTTATCATGGAATTTACAACCACACCTTCTTTCATTTCCGAAATTAATTTTTTTTGAGTTTGTGTATGGTTGCGATATTGACGTTGGGTTTCTGTATCTTGATAGGGTTTTATATAGCTCATTGATTTTCTTCTTTTTCTTCTTCTGTCGGGTCAAACAGTTGGAATAGTGCTTCTTTTGCCGTGTTTAGTTCAAACAGTCTTTTCGCTTCTTCTATTTTTTTAGCTTCTTCGTCTTCTTCATCATTAACATTTGTGAGTCCGAAAAGATTGAAGATTTTCTTTTTAATATCCTTGAATTTTTCGTTTATTTTCTTTTGCAGTGCCGCTTTTGCTTCTCCAAACATCGCCGTTAACTTGTCTGCAATGTCTACCATTTTTTGCTTAATTTCGCTTAAGGTTTTCATTACGGTATTAGCAATATTTTGAAGGGTGTTTGTAATTGATTGTGCTGCTTTAACAAGCGGAGTAAGTACAGAGTTTGCCAGAATATTAAAAGCCTGAATAACAGGTTTTGGCAGGTTAGAATTTTGTATGGCTATTTTCATTGCGTTGATTTGTTCTTGAATTTTATTTAATTTTGTTGACAAATCTTGCGCAGCAAATAATTGCATTGTTTGTTTATGAGCGGCTTTTTGTGCTTTCATCATTTGCCATACGGCATAACATTCGTTGTAAGACATTTCTTTGGGCTTGTTGTCTTTTTTTATGCCTCCGCCACCGCCCATACCGTTACAAATCGGACAAGCACCAAGAGGAAGCCCATGGGGGCAAGTGCCTATTCTGCTGTTGGAACCTCTTGTTACGGTTGCTGCCATAAAAAAATCCCTGTTCTTAAATCCTATACAAAGGGTTATAAACACGGATACAATGTCTTGTTATTATGTATTCCGTGCCTAAATCCCGAGACATCGGTGGTTTGTAAGGGGAATATAAAACTATTCATCCCTTGAAGTGTTCCGGCTGTACGGTTGCGGCTCAGCTAAGGACTTGCACCTTATTTCCTTCTTTTTTATCTTATTTTTCGATTTTACTTTTGACAAAACCTGCTGTCAATTTAAATACAAGTATTGTTAATTTTTCTTTCTTATATTTTTATAGATAGACACAAATTTTGTTTGTTCACGCTGTTCGGATGTAAAATTTATTGCTTTTATTAGTTCAAACCCTTTATCTTCAAAAAACGGAGTGTCTATCATACAACGAGAATCTGTTATAACCGCATTTTTTAAATCTTTTGTATAGAATCCTTTGTTGGGGGTTTCGGTTTCATAAACACAAGAAAACGGCATATATTCGGGATAATAAGCATATCCTCTTTTATCGACCTTGTATTTAATTTCGGTGTTTTTTGTATCTGTTAAGAGTACTGTACTTGCAAGTATCTTGTTTGTTGTAATTATATAGTCATATTGTTCTAAATTATATGTCGGTGCTTTTTCGGGAAGAAGTGTATCAATTTTATAGCCGTGAGCATTTAACATATTTATTGGATAGGTTGCATCCATTGCGCCAAAAAAGAAAGCGAGTTTTGTATTCTTAGGTAATGTTTTAATGTGCTCTGTTACATAACATTCAGGTCTTTTGCCTTCAAATCCAGTGTATAAAGCACAGCGAATTTGTTCACGTGCCTCATTAAGAGTTTTTGTTTTTAACATAACATCCATAATTTGTGCATGTTGTCTTCCTGACAGGTTAACGCTCATTACAAGAAAATAAGACATTACAAAAAACAGTATCAAGCATTTTATCAAATTTGCTTTTTTGATATAAGAAAGTGCCAATACAGGACAAGATAGAAGGATAATAAACGTCATAAAACGTATACTGAAAACCATATAAGCAATTGCGCCCGACAAACAAGCTACATTTATAAAAAACATCCACCCAAAAGCACATAAAGAGTGTATTTTCTTTCCGCATTTTTTGAAAAATCCGAGTATTGATGCAGTAATTACTGACGGAAGAAACAATAAAAAGCCCAAAAGACCTGTACCTACTTTTACGTTTACAAAACGGTTGTTGATTTCGTTGTTGTCTGACATTTCAACACCAAGTTCGTGAGGAATATGTAAGAAATCAAAGATTGCAAATTTGGCATTTAAAATATGTTCGCCCACATATTCACTGTATCGAAAACCCGAAAAATCAAACATCATAAAAATATATCTTATATAATTGGCAATATAGGCTTTTATTCCGCCCCTAAAACCATGTATTGCTCTTGATGATTCGCTGCCTAAAGGGTTATGAAAATCCATAAAGTTCAATATGTAGTTATAACTTGAAAATATCAAAAAGTTTGCAATCAACAATCCGGAAAAAAACAATATAGGTTTGTAAAAGTTTTTTTGCAATTTTTTGTACGCAAAATAACTCATGAGTAAAAACACACCCGGCATAACAATTATTGCAGGTGATTTTGTACCCATAGCCAAAGCACAAGCAAGCGAAGAAAAATACAAGCCCGTTTTATTGTTATCTTTTAATGCATATAAAAATATTGTAATACCCGAAAGCATTGTACCTGCAATTAACACATCTGTTTCAAGGCTGGATACTTCTGCCATTACGGAAGCAAAAGAAGAAAGAATAAAAACAGCCCAAAGTTTTCTTCTTTGAGAAAAGCCGAAGTATTCCAATATGTTGTATATGGAAAAAATTACGGCAATGTAACCTATAAATGAAATGAAATACAAGCCTATATCATTTTTAAAAAATAATAAATTCCAAAGGTATAAAATTTCCGAATTTATCGGCATAACGAGATTTCTGTCATCAGAAATCGTAAAGTGATTCAAATTGCCTTGAAAAAGCCAATATGATGACCTGTTAAGATGATAAGTAAGCGCATCTCCGCCGTTTACGGGCAAAAACAAATCAAGAAGGATAACACTGATTATAAAAAACACAAAACCAAATGCCATAACAGCAAGGAATTTATCTCTTTTTAATCCGTTAAATATTTTTTTTAAGCAGGTTTTGATGTCGGGAACATAAAGAGGTTTGTCTTTTTTTATCCATAAATAAACTGCGCTGACAAGAAATAAGGCATTAAAAATCAGTACGGGTATTTCTTTAATTGCACTAAACAAAGAAAGCACTTCCATAGTCAAAACAACTTGTGCAAACATTATTAATAAAGTGTATAAAAAAGGATAAACACCGGTCGGACGATTATTTGTATCTTTGGGTGACAACACTGATGCCATCAAATAAGATGAAATAAACACCATTAATAAAGATATAAAAAATAACATACCTCAGCTCCGAATTTCTATTTAGGTAAATTATAACTTAAACATTTTATTTTTTTAGAAACATATTTGCTTGAGTTGTCATAAAAACGCCAAGGATAATCAGCCGCAAGTTTAATTCCTATTCTTGTTGTTTGTACAATGTCTTCTTCTTTGGGTGGTACGCCTTGATAAACCCTAATTACCGAATTTTTATCAAAAACCTTTAATTCGTTGTGTTCTTTTGTTATGTTCATTTCTCTGCATAATTTTGCAGGTCCGTTTGTGTTTTCTATATTTTTGATTGGTTCAAGTGCTCTTATTAAAACAGCACCTGCCGTATCAAATGGTTCTGTAACAATATTTATACAGTGATACATACCATAAGTGAAATATACATAGCTAAGTCCCGGATCTTTAAATAAAGTTATTGAGCGTTTTGTTTTGCCTCTGTATGCGTGACAAGACGGATCATTTTGGGTATAGGCTTCTGTTTCCACTATTCTGCCTAATTGCATTAATCCCGTTTTAAAATCTTCTTTGACAAAAATACAACCCAAAAGGTCTTTTGCTACTGTTAACGTATCTCTTTTATAAAAATTTTGAGGTAATAATTTCATTGCTTAATTTGAATTATCTACATACAATCGTTCATCGTTTACAAGTTTATCAAAATTTAAAATATTATAAACTTTATTATTTATATAAGCTTCTGCTTTAACAAATAAATCATCCAACCTTTTATCGTTTTTATTTATGATATTTTGCTTATCAATATTGATAATATTAACTATATCATCCACCCACAAAGCAAGTTTTATTTCAGATGAATTGATAACAATCAATTTACCGGCTTCCGGATTAAAATCGTCAGGCTTGTATCCAATAAATTTTTTAAGATTCAAGACTGAATAAAAATTACCTTTAATGTTTATAATTCCTTGAATAAAGTCAGGAGTGTATGGTATTTTTGTCAATTGATAATTTTTAGTGTTTGTGAGCTCTTTGACGTAATAGGAATATAAGCAATAAGTATGCTCTGCTATATGAAAAATAACATACTGGTCTTTCCCATAAATTGTAGTTTCTAAATTCATTGTCGGTATTTTGGCAATTTCATTTTTTCTTTTTTGCAAGACAAATACGGATTCTTCGTCTTGTGGGAAAAGTGCTGTATAGTTTGTTTCATTCTCTTTATTATGATTTTTTTTCACTAGAGATTCGATGCTTGTAATATCTATAATGTTTATAATGTTATCATTTATTTTATAAAATGATTTGATGATATTACCTGTTGATTCACCCATTACGTGTTGAATCTCTTGAAAAGTAGCAGAGAAAAAATCCGTAACTTTATCAACAATGATTGCAAATAAGGATTCTTCTCCTTTTATTATTATAATTTTATTTGATAACTCATATTTTTGAGTTGGGATAGAAAACACTTTTCTAATATCAATTACATTGATGAATAAATCATTGTAATTTAAAATTCCGACAATGTATTCAGGCAATTTTTGTGAATCATTAATTAAAGGCAATGTAGCTACCTCTAAAACATTTTTTGCCTTAACGGCATATGTTTTGTCATCCAACAAAAAACACAAATGAAGATTGTTTGATTCATCATTATTAAATAGAGGTCTTGTATTTTCCATATTATTTCATCTCATAGTTCTGCATATTGTCGTAAATTTAAATTTGTAATAAAATAATTATATTGCATATTTGCCTAAAATAACAAGAATTTTGAAAGATTAGTTTGAAAGAGAGTTTATGATGAACAGCAGTGCAGGATTTAATTACAAGACAAAATCAGATATAAAATTTGTACTGGATGTTATATTTATAGTTTTGTTGATGGTTTTGATTGTTATAATTACCTTGGACAATCTTTGGTCTGCTACATCTATAATCGGAATGTCTGTTCTATTTATCATATACTTGGGGCAATATATATTAACCAGAGAGTGGTTGATACGAGAACTCCGTAAAGAACTTAAACAGAGTTCCCAAAAAACATCAGATTCAGCCACAAAAATATTAGACTCGGCTATTGCTCAAAAAAATGCATTGAAAAAATATGAAACAGCTTTTTCTCAAACGTCAGGAAACGCTGAAAAAGTTAAGTCTATATCTTTTTCATTAAAACAGGCTTCAAAGGAAATTTTATACAAAGTTTCTCAAGCGTTAAAAGATGCTGATTTGGAACAAAAGCCCGTACAAGCAAATATTGATAAAATGATTGTTTTAAAACAACGTATACAAATCATTGCAGAACTAATATTAGAATTGAGCGAATATATTCAACAAATCGGTTCTATCATCGGTCTTGTTGAAGACATTGCCGAACAAACAAATATGTTGGCTTTAAATGCAGCCGTAGAAGCAGCACGTGCAGGTGAACATGGTAAAGGTTTTGCCGTAGTTGCAGGTGAAATCAGAAAACTTGCCGATGAATCAAAACAAGCAACAACAAAAATATCTTCTTTGATTAATGATATTCAACACACAACTAATTCTACCGTTATGGCAACGGAAGAAGGTAGCAAAGAAATTGAATCGGGTGTTAAACTTGCCGGTAATATAGATGAAAACTTTAAAGCTTTAAATGAAGCATTGAATGTATTAATGAAATATATTGAAAATGTAAGTGTAAATCTTGATAACCAAGAAAAATTCTCGGATGAAGTTATAAAAAGCATTAAAGAAAACACTTGTGATTTAAAAGATATGTTAAATCTGGTAAATACCAATATTGAGAGTATCGGAAATTTAAAGAACATATAATTAGTTTGGAATATTAAATGGATTTTCTGCCGGAAGAATTTGAAGAAATTTTAAATATATTCAGGGGTGAAACAGAAGAAATCATCCAAAAAATGAATAACAATCTTTTGCAGTTGGAATCATCACCCAACAACAAAAACTTAATTGTCTATTTATTTAGAGATGCACACTCCTTGAAAGGTGCAGCAAGAATGATTGGATTTAATAACATCCAAAGACTTGCTCACAAGGCGGAAGATGTCTTAGGACTAGCAAAAGAAAACAAACTGGATATAAACAGAGAAATATCAGATGCATTGTACAAAGCAACCGATTTACTTTCGGATTTAATACAAGAATCCGTAAAGATAAAGAGGGAGTATTATTCGGATGATATCCAAAAACACATAGATTATATTGATTCTTTAATAAACAAATTCAAAAAAAAGAATACGGATGATGACAAATATGATGATAATCAAAGTCTCTTAGGCGATGAGTTAAAATCTGACAACAAAGACGATGAAATAAAAAAAACTTCGATTGCAATAAACGGGCTTATTTCTGAAGCGTATGTTTTATTACGTAATTTAAGCGGTGACGAGGGTTCTTCTTATCTTGAAACATTTGCCGATATTATTGAGCAATTGTCTGAAAAGTTTAAAAATACAAATTGTTATGATATTAAAAATGAACTTCAATGCATTAAAGATAAAGTAACTTTTGTTATGTTAAATTCTAATATGATGACAAAAGATGAAGTTAATGACATTGATGACAAAATTATTAATATAACTGATTTTTTAAACAAATTATATGAAAAATTAGATCTTGAAAAATTTGATTTAAAAAGGAAAGTAGCACAAAAATTTGAGCCGGAAAATGAATCTAAAGAAGAAAAACACATTCCCATCGAAGAAACTTCTGTTATTCGGAATTTTGTTGAAAAAATTGAATTTATAAAAGACGGTTTATGTAATTTAGAGTCAAGTTTAACTCAAATTCCTGCTTTACAAGAAACGTTGGAGCTTATTATTGAAATAAGCAAAAACAAAGAAGTTTCAGATATTGTGCATAAAATAGAAGAAATTCTTGAACTTGTAAAACAAGAAAATTCACTCCCTGAAAAAGAAGTCATTGTTATTTTAAAACAAAGTTTATCTTCAATTGAACAAATGACACTAGACTCCAAAAACAAAGAAGAAGATATCTCTCTTATATTACAGCGGCTTGATATAATCAAGCAAATGCTTGATATTAACAGATCGGTTAACCCTATTACAGCTATTGCATCTACAATTGATGAGGCTTCCCTGCCAATAAAAAAAGCACAGGATTTCTTTAACTCGTTTGAAGCAACTTCTATTAAAACTTTGCGTGTAGATTCAAAAAAACTTGATAGATTGGTAAATCAAATAGGCGAGCTTATTATTGGGCGAATTAAATACAAAAAAAATATGTCAGAGCTTGAAAGTATGCTTAGTGACACAATTGAATGGCGCAATTTTAACCACAAATCTCAAAGTTTTATAAAATATTATGACAGAAAATATCTTAACTCAGACGCTAAAATCGATTATGCAACATTGTCTGTATTTATAAAACAAGTCTTTTCTATTTTCCAAGAAAATGCAGCAAAAATTATAAAAATGCAAAACAAAATTATAAATTTGCAAAAAGCTACGGATGAAGAAGACACTAAAATGAATATTCTTACAACTCAGTTGGAAGAAATGATTAAAAACATTAGAGTCTTGCCGTTAGCTACAATTTTCCACATGTTCCCCAGAATGATAAGGGATATATCTAAGGATACAGGCAAAGAAATCGAACTGCTCATATCAGGAAGCGAAACAAGTGCCGATAAAAAAGTGATAGAAGAAATTAAAGCTCCTTTGATGCATATTATAAGAAACTCGATAGATCATGGTATAGAAACACCTCAAGAAAGGATTCTGGCAGGCAAATCACCAAAAGGTAAAATTTACTTAATTGCTCGTAATTTGCAAAATAAAATTGTAATCGAAGTTCATGATGATGGCAGAGGAATAGATTTAAAACAAATAGTTGCAAGAGCAGTAGAAAAAGGTATGATTACCTCAAAAGAGGCCGAATACCTTTCTGCGGAACAAATAATGAATATCATCTTTTGGCCGGGCTTTTCCACAGAACAAGTTGTGACAGAAATTTCAGGTCGAGGAGTCGGACTTGATATTGTTCAAACAAAAATTTCACAATTAAACGGTTCCGTAAAAGTATTTTCTATACCCAATAAGGGCACTAAAATCACAATAGAGTTACCGGTATCTATGTCTACCCTAAAGGCATTTATAGTAAAAGCTTCAGAGCAATATTTTGCTGTCCCTATGACGGCAATAAAAAATGTTTCTTGGGTTAATAATAAAGACATTTATACTCGTAATGATATAAAATCTGTTGTGATTGACGAACAAACAGTTAATTTGTTTTATTTGAGTGAATTGATGAATCTTCCCACCTCAGAGGATATTCTTAATGAAGACAAAAAAACAGTGCTTCTTGTAGAAGTCGAAAACTGTCTTATGGGAATTATTGTTGATAAAATAATTGGAGACCAAAATATTCTACAAAAGAAACTTGAAGCCCCGATTATAAAGCTTAAAAATATATCAGGTATTACTACGCTTGCCAATGGTGAAACATGCTTAATTTTAAATTTACAGGAATTGTACAAATATACTTATGCTCCTATTGAAAACCCTTTGTTAAGTGTACATAAACGCAATATAAATACTAAAACCAATAAAGATTATAAAATACTTATTGTTGACGATTCAATGACAACAAGAGAGTTGTTAAAAAACATTCTTGTTCATTGGGGATATAGCTTTGAAATAGTTAAAAATCCTCGTGAAGCTTTTGAAGTTTTATATAAAACGGATTTTGACCTTATTTTATCAGACTTGGAAATGCCGGAAATGGACGGTAACATGTTTGTTAATGAATTAAAAGCTCATAAAAAATTCAAAGATATACCAATTATAATCATATCTTCTTATGATGTCGAAAATGTAACAGATATAATTCCGGATGTTGATGCATATATTAAAAAAGGTAATTTTAACCAAGATTATTTGTTAGATACAATAGAAAAGTTGTTGAAAGATGAATAAAATATTGATGAATCAATCTGAAATTTTTGAGAAATATTGTTTAGATAAAGAACATGCCCTTGAGGTTGAAAAATACTCTGTAATGCTTTTTGAAGCACTAAACGGAATTATTTTTGATTTTTCAAAAAAAGAAAAAGCATATCTTTGCTCAGCAGCTAAACTTCATGATATCGGTTATTATATTGAAAAAAAATCACATCACAAACACACTATGGATTTAATTTTACAAGAAGGTCTTGAAAGCTTCGATGAAGAAGAAACTCTTATTGTTGCCAATATTGCAAGGTATCACAGAAACAGTTTGCCCGACGAAGCAGAACATGAATTTTATGCAAAATTAACAGATAATTCTAAAGATCTTGTTAACAAGCTGGCTTCGTTGCTTAGGATTGCAGACGGTTTGGACAAACCACATAAAAATTTAATTTTAAGAATGCGCGCCGAAAAAACAAATGATTGCTTAAATTTGTTTATTAAAACAATAGGTTTTAAACCTAGCCTAAAAGCAGCAGAGCACAAAAAAGATTTGTTTGAATCAACCTTTAATACACAATTGAATTTTATAATTGAATAATTGAATTATTTAAAAAAATATGCTATTAAGAGATTATAAAAAGGAGAAAATATATGAGAAGTTCAAACCCGATATTATCAAAAATGGATAATGCTGATGTACAAATGTTGGAAAGCGCACCTATGACCGTTTCCGGCACTGTCAATAAAACACTGGTTTTGCTTTTAATAGCTGCAATTTCTGCTGCGGCTGTTGTTTATGAAGCAATGCTCGGTTATGCCGACAAAGTTATGACCATAATGACAATAGCTTTGTTTGTTGGGTTGGGAACAGGGCTTGTTACATCATTTGTGCCTAAATTGGCAAAATTTTTGTCACCCGTATATGCTTTCGCTGAAGGTGCTTTGTTGGCAGCGTTAACATTAATGGCGGAAGCTCAATTCCCCGGTATCGCTTTGCAGGCGGTTACTGCAACATTTGCAACATTTTTTGTAATGCTTAGTTTATACAGAATAGGTGCAATTAAAGCTACTGAAAAATTTAGAGCGGTTATTATGAGTGCAATAACAGCTATTTTGATTGTTTATCTTATTGAAATTGTAGGCTCATTTTTTGGCTTTTCTATTCCATTTTTAAACGGTTCCGGACCTATAAGTATTGTGGCAAGCGTGATAATTTGTGCAGTAGCGGCGTTGTCATTAATTTTGGATTTTGATTTTATTGAAAAAGGTGCACAAAACCTTATGCCAAAGGACTACGAATGGTATGGTGCATTCGGTTTGCTTGTTACTTTGGTATGGCTTTACGTGGAAGTTTTAAGATTACTTTCAAAATTAAGAGATAATTAAATTTAAGCTATATCAGTGCCATGTCAACGCAAAATTTACCAAAAGAAGTTAAACAAACATTGGCAATTATACCCGAATTAAGCGGTTCTTACCAATATTTTGACCAAGACGGCGAAATAATTTATGTAGGAAAAGCCAAGAACTTAAAAAAGCGGGTATACAGCTATTTTAACAAGAACCATGATTCTCCAAAATTGAGGGTCATGGTTCCTCAAATTGCAAAGATTCAGTTTATCGTCACAGATAGCGAAGTCGAAGCGTTAATTTTGGAATCTCATCTTATAAAAAAGCATAAACCCAAGTATAACGTGCTTTTAAAAGACGATAAAAAATTTCCTTACTTTGTTATAACAGAGGAAGAATATCCCCGTATTATAGTTGCAAGAAAAACCAACAAAAATAAAATAAAAGGTAAATATTTCGGGCCATATACGGATTCTCGGGCAATGTATGCAACTTTGGATTTGATAAAAAAACTGTTCCCATTGAAACAATGCAAAACTCCAAAATTCAAAGACCGCCCCTGTCTTTATTATAACATCGGCAGGTGCATGGCACCTTGTCAGCGAAAAGTTTCCACAGACGAGTATAAAGATATCCTTAAAAATGTTGAATTGTTTTTAACCGGAAAACAAAAAGAACTTATAGGCGCATTAAAAAAAGAAATGGAAAAATATGCGCAAGCCCAAGAGTTTGAAAAAGCCGCAAGATATCGTGACAGTTGGATGGATGTTCAAAAAACAATGGAACATCAAAAAGTTGTCTTTGAAAATACAAATATAAATCAGGATATTATTTCTCTGTATTATGAAGGCAATCTCTTTGTTGTTTCACTTTTACAGATTAGACAAGGACGGCTTATTGATAAAAAAGATTTTCAATTTTCAAATGCCAATCTTTCTGCGGAAAATGAAGTTTTAACGACATTTTTAAAAGAGTATTACACAATGGCATCAGAATCCGAAATTCCGGCAACGATTGTTTTGCCCAAAATATTGGAAACACAGGAGATTGAACTTTATACAAAATGGCTTGAATCTCAGGCGCAAAAGAAGATTAAAATTACGGATTCTCCAACAAAACGAAATATTGAACTCTTGAATCTTGCACAAAAAAATGCAAAATTCTATTTTGAAAAAGTCAAACTGGAAAAATTGTCGGAAATTCAACGTGATTACAATGATATTGGAGCATATATTCAGGAAAAACTTGAACTTACAAAATTTCCTTATATCGTAGAATGTTTTGATATTTCTCATATTCAAGGAACAAATACGGTTGCATCAATGGTTACGTTTGAAAACGGAATGCCCAAAAAATCACGTTACAGAAAATTCAAAGTGCGTTCTACCGAATCCAAACCCGATGATTTTAAATCATTGCAAGAGGTTGTTGAACGCAGATATTTTGGCAAATTGTCAGAGAAATTACCCTTCCCCGATTTAATTATTATTGACGGCGGGAAAGGGCAGTTGTCTTCCGTTATGGAGGTGTTTGAAGAAAAAGGCGTTTATCCTGATATTGTTTCTCTTGCAAAAAGGCTGGAAGAAGTTTTTAAACCTAAAGAGTCACAACCTGTAATTTTCCCGATAAATTCGCCTGCTTTGTATTTCTTTCAACGAATTAGAGATGAGGCGCATCGCTTTGCAATAACTTATCACAGGAATTTGAGGGGCAAAAAGGCTACTGAATCAATACTCGACGACATCAAAGGTTTGTCAAAAACAAACAAAGAAATTTTGATGAACCAATTAAAAGATATAAAAAGAATTTCGTTAGCATCATATGAAGAATTATGCAAGCACATTCCCAAACGTACCGCAAAAGTTGTATATAACTTTTTTAATCCAAATGTGCAAATAATATGATAATATTTTTGTAGTCATTTAAAAATTATTTTACAATCTTACAAATATAATAATTACAAGTAACATTATGAATGACCAAACAGCAATATTAATTTTTGTAACAAACATGTATGAATATGTTTAGAATAGTCTCTAAGAGGGAATTATATAATTGTAAGGATACTTAAACATAAAAAAGGAATGGATATGTTATCGATTAATGTTAATCCCTCACTTTTAGGGATACAAAATAAATTAAATACATCTAATAATATTTTGAACGCTTCGTTGCAAAAAGTATCTGCGGACAAGTGTATAAATCAGACGGCTAATGATGTTGCAGGTTATTATGATTCACGAAGCGTAAATTCTCAAATAAGAATTCTAAAACAAGCTCAAAACAATATTACAATAGGTTCTTCTATATTAAGTACCGCTGAAAATGTTATGAATAATATAGCTGAGGACTTAAATCGCATTAACGATTTAGCTATTCAAGGTACTGACCCAACTTTAACATATAGTGAAAGAAATACATTAAATAAAGAAGCAAATGCACTTGTGGATGATATTAAAAAACAAAATACTGACACTACTTTTAACGGGATAAATGTTTTTGGTTCAATATCAACTACAAATAGTATATCAAGTGTTTCAACAAACACAATTCCTCCCAATTATACCGCTATATATACAGCTGAGGATTTAAACAATGTAAGAAACAATTTGTCAGGAAAATACATTCTGATGAATGATATTGACTTATCATCTGTTAACAACTGGGAACCAATTGGAACAAGCGGAACAGATACACAATTTTCAGGAGTTTTTGACGGTAACGGATATGTTATTAAGAATTTAACAATTAACAAAACAGATACAAGCTTTGTAGGACTATTTGGTGCTACTATGAATACCGGCACGGAAATAAAAAATCTTGGTCTTGAAAATGTAGATATCAAAGGAAAAGAATCTGTCGGAGGACTTGTAGGCAACAACGGAAATGCAACAATAACCAACTGTTATGTTGTTGGTAATGTATCTGGAAATACCACTGTTGGCGGACTTGTTGGCAATAACGTTATTGGCACAATTTCCAATTGTTTTGCTACAGGTAGTGTTTCAGGAAGTAATGATACTGTTGGCGGTCTTGCCGGAAATAATGTAGGAAAAATAACTAATTGTTATTCATCATGTGATATTTCAGGCAACAACAATGTCGGTGGACTTGTTGGTTACAACTTTAGCAGAATCAATAACTGTTATACAACAAGTAATACCTCAGGTAACAATAACACTGGCTTAATTTGCGGAAGAACAGCAAACACCTCTAATGTTGAAAACACTTGGGCAGATAAAAAAGATTCAACTCTTAGTGCAATTGACTTCGCAGAAGGTACAATTACAAACAGTATTGCTGTGGAACATTCGGAGTTTGCTTCACATGAATTTTGGGATAAACAAGGACTTGACTCCGAAGTTTGGGAATTATCTTGTTCAATTCCACCTGTTTTAAAAGGAGTGGGCAAAAACAACAATAACTGGTATTTTGAAAGAGGTAACAACGAAAAATGTATTAAAACAGGAGAAGACAATACTTCTCAATCAAATTCAGTAACAATCAATACAGGTCTTGATTTAGGAGCAATGAATATAGACCTTTCAACAGTAGAAGGTTGTCATAATGCTTCTGTCTGTGCACAAGCGGCTATTGGTACAATTTCTAAAAAAACAACAGATATTGAACTTTCACAAAGCAGTTTGGGAAATGCCGCCCTCATCAATTCAGCAAAAATTGAAAATCTTACCTCAGCCTACACAAATATTACAGATACTAATATTGCAGAAAAAAGTGCTAATTACACTAAAGCTGAAATCATGGTTAACACAACGGCAGCATTAATTGTTCAAACACAAAATTTTCAACCCGCTATGCTTTTGAATATGCTTAATGATTTAAGATAAGCTCAAAACTTACACTAATTCTACCTAAATAAGCAAAGGTCTTCAAATTTTAAGTGTTTTGTTTTGTTGAAATACTCGCCATTATATTGCTAACTTATTATAGCAAGCCAATTACTGATTACAACACAGTCAACTGTACACTAAGATTATTTATTTTTGCCAAAGTAAATAAAAACTCGTCATCAGACACTGCTTGCAGCGACTGAGGTATATATATTTCCTCATATTTTTGAATGGCATATCTGTCTGTCATACCCGAAATATAATCACAAACGGTACGTTTTATCTCCTCTTCATTTTGGTTAGGCATTTTTTGTTTTAAAAGTGCTTCATAGTGATTAAACAAACCGTAAACAATACCTTTTACTTTAGATTCTTCTTTCTTGGCAAGAGAATTTGTATAAACATTCCTAAACATCCAAGTTCTCAATTTATCAATATGATAAAACGCTTCTTCCGACATACTTATATGGTCTTTATCTTTAGAATGAAGAACAATATCCATAACCATTTTGTTAATACGTTCACTTCTGTCTAATGAAAAATACTGTATACAATCTTGCGGAAGGTCTGATTCCTTTATAATTCCTGCTCTCATTGCATCATCAATATCGTGGTTAATATAGGCAATTTTGTCTGAAAGTTTTACTATTTTACCCTCGAGTGTATAAGCTTTGCTTTCTTTTTTTAAAGAGCCCGAATGATTTAATATACCGTCAAGAGTTTCTTGTGTAAGATTTAAATCTTCGATTATTGTTGCAACACGCACGGAGTGTTCCGCATGACGAAACCCTGCATCCATAATTTCATTCAAAACATCTTCTCCGCTGTGTCCAAAAGGCGTATGACCCAAATCATGACCGAGCGCAATAGCTTCTGCCAAATCTTCATTAAGATTTAACGCACGGGCTATTGTCCTTGCAATTTGAGAAACTTCAAGTGTATGAGTCATACGGGTTCTAAAATGGTCGTTTGTAGGTGAAAAAAACACCTGTGTTTTGTGTTTTAAACGTCTGAATGCCTTAGAATGTATAATTCTATCACAATCTCTTTGGTACTCCGTACGCAAATTACACTTTTCTTCTTCTCTTGCTCTGCCTTTTGACAATGCACTTTTGGCCGCAAACGGGCTGAGTTCTTCAAGTTCTTTTCGTTCTTGTATTTCTCTTATGTTTAAATCTGTCATTATTGCTATATTTCCGTTATTTTACTTTTTTACATAATCAACCGATATAGGCTGCAGTGCGGCCTTCTCAGACAAATATTTTAGCATAAAAAGACGAAATCCTGCATTTTAAACAGGATTTCGTCTTTTTGTACGAGTACTTAAATTATTTCACAACATCTTTATAAGAGTTTTTAAATTTATCTCTGTACACAGTGTGTAAGAGTTCGTGTGCTTTATGCGACCCCGGAGCCTCTAAGTATTCCTGATAAAGTTTTTTGATATCAGGATTGTCATTAGAACGTCTGTACGGAAGTTCGCTATCTTCTTTATAAAGACCTTCGGCACGTCTTTCTTTAACTTTTGAATCGTTAAAGCTCAAAGGTTGACCGCCGCCATTGATACAACCTCCGGGGCAAGCCATAACTTCAAGCATATGAAAATCTGCAGTACCGTTTTTAATTTCCTTAATGCACTTTTCAGCTTCTTTTAAAGTAGAAACAACTCTAACTTTTACTTTTGTGCCTTTGATATCCAACTCAACGTCTTTGCATCTGCTGTTTTTGTCTACCCCTCTCATACCTTTAATATCAACGTCTGACAAGGGTTCACCCGTTACAAATTCGTAAGCGGTTCTAACTGCAGCTTCCGCAACACCACCTGATGCACCAAATATAGTACCTGCACCGGAATATAATGCAAACGGACTGTCACCTTCTGCCGGTTCCAGTGCTTTAAAGTCAATACCTGCACTCTTAATCATTTTTGCAAGTTCTTGAGTAGTAAGAACCAAATCGGTCTCAAATACTCCGTCTTTTCTCAATTCTTCACGTTTTGCTTCAGCTTTTTTTGCTGTACAAGGCATAATGGAAACAATTTTGAGATTTTCTTTTGTAAAGCCTTCAAAATATTGAGGAACAAGCTCTCTAAGAACGGGTGAAAGCATTCCTTGAGGAGATTTACAGCTTGATAAATGGTGCAGCATATCAGGATGTTGTGTTTCCATATATCTGACCCAAGCAGGACAACAAGATGTGAACAACGGTAAGTTTTCCCCCTTGCTGACTCTCTCAACAAACTCGTGTGCTTCCTCCATAATGGTAAGGTCAGCAGAGAAGTTTGTATCAAACACAAGGTCAAAGCCGATTTCTTTTAACGCAGCGTTGATTAGCTTGATTGAATTTTCACCGGGTTCAAGTCCGAATTCTTCTCCGATTGCTACACGAACAGAAGGTGCAATTTGCGCAACTACTTTTACATCTTTATCCGTAATAAGTTTCCACGCATCATTAACTTCATTTTTGATTGTCAAAGCCCCTGTAGGACAAACAGCCTGACACTGTCCGCAAAATACGCAGTCTACGCTTGCAAGCGGTTTTCCTGCCATAGGTTGAACAACGGTTTTTGAACCTCTGTTTGCAAAGCCCAAAACCGCATGACCTTGAAATTCAGCACATGCCCTTACACAAGCACCGCAAAGAATACATTTGTTAGGGTCACGAACAAGAGAAGGATTCCAAGGGTCTATCTCTTTGAATCTGTCTTTATGAAGTTGAACATATTTTGATACGTCTTTAATACCGTATTCTTCCGCATAACGTTGAAGTTCACACTTGCCTGACTTGTCGCAGGTAGTACATTCTCTGTCATGGTTTGCAAGCAAGAGTTCCAAAACAGTTTTTCTGATGCGTCTTGTACGTTCAGTATTTGTTTTAACCTTTATATTAGCCTCGGGTGGCATTGTACAAGAAGAATTGATAACCGTTCTTCCGTTGGGGTATTCAACTTCTACTACGCACATTCTGCAAGCACCGTACTGTGTTAAATCGGGACGGTAACAAAATGTGGGAACATTAAAGCCTGCTTTTCTTATTACTTCAAGAAGATTCGGTTCATCGGTGAACTCTACTTCTTTTCCATTTATTATAAGTGTTTTTTTATCGCTCATATTGTTTTCCTTTATTAATTTTAATTATTGACCCGTTTCACGGGGATTCCGAAACAAATTCGAAATTACAGTTAAATTTTGATGTCACCCTGAACTCGCTTCAGGGGCTTTGGCATTGTCGGTCAATATCAAGACTGTTTAATAGCCTTAAACGGACAAGCACTTGCACACGCACCGCACTTGATACATTTTGATTGGTCAATGTGGTGCGGGTTTTTCACAGTGCCTTCGATTGCACCGACAGGGCAAGTTCTTGCACATTTTGTACAACCTTTGCAAAGCTCTGCATCAATTGTAATTGTTTTCATAGCTTCACAAACCCCTGCAGGACATTTTTTATCCTTAATATGAGCGATATACTCATCTTTAAAGTATTTTAATGTTGATAAAACAGGGTTTGGAGCGGTTTTACCCAAGCCGCACAAAGAACCGTCTTTTACTGCAGTGGCAAGTTCTTCAAGGGTTTCAATATCTTTCATTTCACCCTTGCCTTTAACGATTCTTTCCAATATTTTCAACATATTTTTTGTACCTTCACGGCAAGGTACACATTTTCCGCAAGATTCGTTTTGTGTAAAGTTCATAAAGAATCTTGCTACTTCAACAATACAGGTGTCTTCATTCATAACAACAAGACCGCCTGAACCTACCATTGCTCCTGCGGCAATAAGGTTGTCGTAATCCATAGGCAAATCAAGGTGTTCTTCGGTCAAACAACCGCCTGACGGGCCGCCTATTTGTACGGCTTTAAACTTCTTGCCGCCTCTTATACCGCCACCAATATCGAATACAATTTCTCTTAAAGTTGTACCCATAGGTACTTCGATAAGACCTGTGTTGTTAACTTCGCCTGTCAAAGCAAAAGTTTTTGTACCTTTTGATTTTTCCGTACCCATAGAGCTGAACCAATCTGCGCCTTTGAGTATAATAGGAGCAACATTGGCAAGTGTTTCTACGTTGTTAATCAATGTAGGTCTGCCAAACAAACCTTTATTTGCAGGGAACGGCGGTTTTGGTCTGGGCATACCTCTTTCACCTTCAATAGATGCAATAAGAGCTGTTTCTTCACCGCAAACAAATGCGCCTGCACCTTCTTTAATATGAATTTCAAAATTGAAATCCGAGCCCATTATATTTTTACCGAGATAACCTCTTTCTTCGGCTTCTTTAATAGCCACTCTCAAACGGTGAATAGCAAGCGGATATTCGGCTCTTACATAGATATAAGCTTCATCCGCACCGATTGCATAACCTGCAATAGCCATACCTTCAAGAAGTTTGTGGGGGTCACCCTCCATAACACTTCTATCCATAAATGCACCGGGGTCGCCTTCATCACCGTTACAAACAACGTAGCTTTTTCCGCCTTTGTTGGCTGCAGTGAATTTCCACTTCATACCTGTCGGGAAACCACCGCCGCCTCTGCCACGAAGTCCTGAACGGGTAATTTCTTCAATAACCCAATCTGAATCGCCTTTTTCCAAAACTTTGTGCAAAGCTTCATAAGCTCCGACAGCAAGTGCTTCATCTAAAGATTCCGCATTTATTTCGCCGCAATTTGCAAGAGTTGTTCTTGTTTGTTTTGCGTAAAAATTGATTTCTTCGTTTTTAAAAACGTGTTCTTGAGTTTTGGGGTCAACATAAAGAAGTCTTTCAACAGGTTTGCCTTCTTTAATATGGCTTTCAACAATTTCTTCTACATCTTCGAGTTTTACTCTTACGTATGTAACATCCAAATCGGGAATTACAACAAGAACACCTTGTTCGCAAAAACCGTGACAACCTGTAGGAACAATTGTCACTTTATCTTGTTGAGTCATTGGACGTACATTAACACCCAGTTCTTTAAACTTTTCTATAACCTTTAACGAGCCGTTGGCAACGCAGCCTGTACCCGCACAAACAAGAACACGCAAGCCTTGTGCCTTAATTTGCTCTTTGACTCTTTCTTGTTCGGCTTTTATGTTTATTAAAGTTGTAGTCATTAGTTGCCCCTTTCTTCGCCCATGATTGTTTCTATTACTGTTTTAATTGCATCTGCAGTCATTTGCGGATAAACAGTACCGTTAACCACCACAACGGGAGCAAGACCGCAAGCACCCAGACAGCTTACTGTTTCAACGGAGAACAAGCCGTCTTCTGTTGTAAATTTACCGTCTTTTAAATCTAAACATTTGTGAATAGCGTTTAATACGGGCATTGAGCCTCTAACGTGACAAGCCGTACCGTCACAAACTTTAACTTCGTATTTACCTTTGGGCTGCAAACTGAATTGCGCATAAAAAGTTGCAACACCGTATACTGTTGCAGGTGACAAACCTTCAATTTTTGTCCCTATATATGTCATCACATCTAACGGCAAATAACGGAACACTTCTTGTACTTTTTGCAAAATTGCAATCAAATTAGACTTTTTGTACTCATAAGATGCCAAAATTTCATCAACCTTTGAGTAGTCAAGTCCTGCGTGAGTCTGTGAGCTCATTTATTACTCTCCTTTTCACAAAATAATATTAGACCAAAATCGTGTTTTTTATATTGTCAACTGATACCGAACTATGATTGAACCGATGCGACCGGCAAACCTGTATTTTTAACTATTATGTAAAGTTCAGTCCGTCAACAAGTCCAAGGGGTCACTTTCGATTAATACAAGCTTATCCGCCTTAGGCTTTATTCACAACAAATGCTAACAATATATTAGCACAAAATCACGATATCACAAACAACTTCACAAACAGTCCTCTAACTAAATGATACATTTGATTAGTTGAGTTTCTATCAATTAAACGATACTTTTTTTCAATCTGTCTGATCTGTTAGAACTTAATATGTTTTTAAGTTTCATAATTGCTTGTGCATGAAGTTGGCAAACTCTTGATTCTGAAACATTAATTGCCTCTCCGATATCTTTTAACGTCATGTTTTCGTGATAATAAAGTACCATTATCATTCTTTCACGCTCAGGGAGACGCTTTAATGCAACTTGCAATTCATGTTTAACATCTTTGTCTACAAGCTGTTCCAATGGATTTTTGGAATTTTCATCCTGAATTGTGTCAATAATTTCAACGCTTTCATCAGAAGTGCCCTTCTTATCGTAAATAGAGCCAACTTGCATTTCTTCCGCAAGCAGTGCTTCTATTTTTTCTTTTTCCATATTCATTGCATTTGCAAGTTCAGTAGTTGTAGCAGCACGCCCAAGCTGTTGTTTAAGATTTTCAGCAACTGTCTTAATTTCTTTAATTTTTCTTCTTGTAGAACGAGGTATCCAATCTTGAGAACGAATTTTATCAATAATCGCACCACGAATCCTCATCAAAGCATAAGTTTCAAACCTTGCGCCTTTATCAGGGGTATACTTTTCAATTGCATCAATAAGACCTTCCACACCGTAGCTTGTAATATCTTCAACGGTAAAAGTTGCAGGAAGATTCATTTTTATACGCCCGATAACATATCTTGTAAGATAAATATATTGAACAATAAGCTTATCTCTCAACACCTTTTTAGACTTATCCGCAAGGTACTCAAGCCAAAGTGACTCAAGCTCTTCATCGGAAAGTCTTTTTATATTGCTATAAGAACTGTATTCTAATTCTTCACTCATTTGTGTTGATTACCAACGATTTCCCCTAATAAACCTCACAGTTGTTAATCAAAAATAACAAATCTGCCTCACCTTATAGTGATGGTGTATATTAACATTCTACTTATAAAGAAATATTGGTAATCGTATATATAGATGAAATTAGTAAAATGGCATTAATTGATATAAAAAATTTTGACAAATGCCTATATGCAATTATTAATTTTCTTTGTTTAAACAAGAAGTAATTGCATCCGTAAGCCTGTGAACTTCAACAATATTTATTTGTTTAAACTCCTCTTTTTTTACATTATTGGCAGACGGCACAATAATTTTTTTAAACCCTAATTTTTCTGCTTCTCTAATACGCTTATCAAGGTTATTCACCGCTCTTATCTCACCCGACAAGCCAATTTCACCCACAATTACCGTATCTGCACTTACACAGACATCTCTGGCACAAGTAGCAACAGCCAATGCAACTCCCAAGTCCGCTGCGGGTTCATCAAGTTCAATACCGCCAATAACGTTTACATAAACATCCTGTTTACTGAGGTTCAAACCAATTCTTTTTTCAAGCACTGCAAGAATTTGAAGCAGTCTGTTATAATCAATCCCATTAGAAACCCTTCTTGGTGAGGGATAAGGCGTTGTTCCGACAAGGGCTTGAATCTCTATCAACAACGGACGGGTACCTTCGTTTGTAGCAATAATAACACTTCCCGGGGTATTGTTTCCCGTGCGTTCATCCAAAAACATTTCACTCGGATTGGAAATTTCATGCAAACCGTCATCACACATATTAAACACACCGACTTCATTTGTTGTACCAAAACGGTTTTTCATACATCTCAAAAGCCTGTAAGATTTATATCTGTCACCTTCAAAATAAATAACAGTATCTACCATGTGTTCAAGAATTTTCGGACCTGCAATACTGCCTTCTTTTGTAACGTGCCCAATCACAACCACTGTTATATTTTTATTTTTAGCAATATCCATAAGGATATTTGTACATTCTCGGATTTGAGAAACACTTCCGGGAGAACTTGACACATTATCCGTATAAACCGCCTGAATACTGTCAACAATAAGGATTTCGGGTTTAATTTCTTCTATCTGCTTTTTTATTGCCTCAAAACTTGTTTGAGAATATATATACAAAGAATCTGAATTTACACCCAGCCTTTGTGCTCTTAATTTTATTTGCGAGGCGGATTCTTCCGCAGAAACATATAACGCTTTTCTTCCGTCTTTTGTAATGGTTTTACCAGTCTGCAAAAGAATTGTTGATTTTCCGATTCCGGGATCGCCTGCCAACAAAACAATAGACCCTTGCACCAAGCCTCCGCCCAAAACTCTGTCAAATTCTTCTATGCCGGTTGTAAACCGTATGGAATTATCAATTTCAATATCGTTAATAAGGCAAGGAGCAGTATCATTTAGAATGGTTTTTGAATTTTGAGAAGATGACGAAGTTTCAAAGACCTCCTCGACAAGCGTGCCCCATTTCCCGCAATCGGGACATTTGCCCAAATATTTTGCGGTTTCATATCCACAATTTTGACAAATCCATTTTGTTTTAAGTTTAGCCATAATGCTATATTAACACACAAGTAAAATATTGTATCTGTATTAAAAATCAGAACTTTTACATCATATTTGTAACAATATCTACACAATATCCTAAATGCCTTTTAATTTCCGGTATATGAATGATACATTAGTAATATCGAAGGAATATTTCTGAGATTTACTGCATTAAAAAATACAAAATACCACCTTATTATCATGGTGGTATTTTTACATATAATAAGCAACTAACTGGCACAATCGAACCAATCTGTCAGCAAACAGAAAAATAAAAACAGTAGCAAATGCACAGGCATATAAAATGAATTTTGACGAGATAACTCTGTTATCAATTTCAATATTTGTTTCTACCCGTCGAAACATTGCTCTTATTATACGCCAATAGCCATAAATCATAATTACGGAAGCCAACATTGCCAAAAGTAAAAACGGTAAAAATATAAATCCCGAACGTGCTACCGCAGAAAAAATATACATCTTTGCAACAAATCCGCTTGTGGGAGCAAGTCCGGCAAGAGCAATTAAAACAACCGTAAATGCTATTACATAGTATGGTCTGTGGTAAATCAAACCTTTTAAATCATTTATATTTTCTAATTTTGATGAGTTGTAAAGCAAAATTACTGCAGCCCAAGCACCGATATTTGCAAACAAATAACAAAACAGATAAAACAAAACTCCAGACAAGCTGTAAACCGAAAATACGCACAAACCTAACAATACGATACCTGAATTAACACTCATAGAGTATGCCATTAACCTTTTTAGGCTATCTTGCCTAATTGCAGACAATGAGCCAAATATAATTGTAATAACGGCAATGCTCGCAAGTATTATTTTCATTGTTACTGTATACGGTAAAAAGGTCATCAAAATTCTCGACAATATGCCAAACCCTGCAAGAACAGGGATAGATGACATATATGCGCCTATAGGATAACTTGCTCCTTCAAATGTATCGGGAAGCCAGCTTGAAAAAGGAACAAGCCCGAGTTTAAACAAAATCGTACAGATTATAAGTATTAACGAAAAAGTCAAAAGAACGTGAGGCTGCCCTGATGTCATGCCTGAATTCACAAAAAACAAGCTTATGTTTTCAAAACTAAATTGTGCACTGATTCCGTATATAAACGACAACCCCGCTAAAAACAATGTGGATACAACCGCATTTTGCACAAGATAACCGAATGTAAGCTGTTTAGCATCAGTTTTTTTATTCAAAGTCAACATTAAATAACAACTTAAACCCAAAGCTTCCAGAGAAACAAACAGACTGACAAAATCTATTGAGCTTACCGTACACATTGCAAAAAGAATTCCCGACAAAAACACGCTGAAATACTCAAATGCCCTGTCACGCTTTTCTCTAATCATATTTCTTGAAAGCAAGGTAAGAAAAAAGCCTGCAATAAGTATTAGTATCTTAAAAAACACGGTATAAATATTGGTTAAAAATGCACCGTTAAAAACAATTGCTTCGGGTTCTATTTGCAAATAAAAAGTTGCTGCTATGGCAAGAACAATACCAAGCAAAGTCACCCACTTTGAAAGTTTGTACAAGTAGGTGCTAAAAAACAGCGAAGCTATTAAATTAAAAATAATAAATATTGTTATTATAAACTCAGGCAAATAAGCCTCTGTTATCTCAGACATTAATCGTGCTCCACTACGTTTTTATACCTGTAATACATCTAAAATTATACTCGAAACAGACCTGTATATTTGTATTATACTCATTGGATTTATACCAAAATATACAATCAAAAGGCAAAGTGAAGCAAGTATGCTTGTTTCTTGAACAGAAAGATCTTTAATCTTTTTCCAACTGTCCAAAAGTACGGAACAAAAAACTTTGTAAAAAAAGTACATTATAAATCCGGCAGACAATACCAATACAAGCAAGCCTATAATTGCAGCAACTTTTACAAGAAGTTGTTGTTCAAGATTTGAAAGCATTGCACCAGTTAAAATCATCAAGCGTGGTGTAAACATTATTAAAAAGGGCACACCTATTGCACCAAAACATATAATCAATGCCGTATACATGCACTTTGGCATAACCTGTCCCAAACCACCGAGTGCGGTAATACAAGTTGTTTTTGTCCTAAACTGAACGCTTGATATAACACAATACAATGCACTAAACACAATTGCACCTGCAACGGCATTAAACACAGCACCATCAAACCCTGTTTTGTTTAAGCAGGCAAGTCCGACCGTCACAAACCCCAAAGAAACAATATTTGCATAAGATATCATTTTCTTTATATCGTATTGAACAAAAGAAAGAGCTGCACCGTAAACAATATTTACCAATCCCCACACAAGCAAGACAGGGGCAAAAATTTTAAAAATTTCAGGAAACAACTGCATATTAAAACGAATCAACGCATAAACTCCCGTAATCGGAATCAAGCCGGCAATCAAAATATTTACCGGCGTTGCCGCCTTATTTTGTATATCGGGGTACCAATTGTGAAAAGGCACAAGCATAACTCTCAACACAAAACCGATAAAAAATGAAACAAACACCGAAATCTGAAACCACAACGGAAAAACCGTTTCATCCATATTTAAAGACTCTATATTTGCAGTAAGCACATTACTTATCGCAAAATTGTAATAATAAAGAATCAACATCCCGAAAAACAAAAACATATTTGTAATAAACGAAGCAACAGTAAATTTCATTACAGCACGTCTTGCCTCAGAATTCCCCCATTGAGAAACAAGAAAATAAAGAGGAATAAGAGTTAATTCCCACAAAATAAAGAACACAAACATATCTTTTGCACAAAATGTACCCAAAATAGCAGATTCTAAAAGAAACACCATTGAATAATACAATTTGTGTTTAGACCTTATATGCATTTTGCTCATAAACAAAGTTATAAACACTACAAAAGTCGACAATACAACCATTAACAACGCAATTCCGTCAACGGCAAATTTGGCACTTATGCCAAGACTTTTTAACCAAGATGCACCCAAAAAGGTAAGTTCTTTTTCAAAAGACATTCCATACAAGCCGGAATCAAAAAAAGCCAAAAACAACAAAGAATATATAAAATGAAAACCCGCAAACCACTTTGCAAACCTTCTTACCTTCACCTGATGATTTGAAAACTCAGGAAACATTATCACAATTGCCGCTATTACAGGTAAAAATATCAACCATATTAAAGATAAACAATTCATTAAAACGCTCCCCGATTATTTTATCAATAATTCATAAAACACAAGTACAAATAAAAGTATTGCAGCCAAGCCGCCGATTGAATACAACAAGTACGATTGGAAATTGCCAACTTGAAATCTTCCGCTCAAATAAGACAATGCACGAACTACAAGCTCAGACAAATTTATAAACAATTCCACGACATACTTCTCCACCCAAGCACATAATTTGCAAAACGATAAAAACAGTTTGCTTGCAAAAATAACCATAAAAATAATTCCCAAAATTGCGGGTATTGTCCACCATATGTTTTTATCAAGAGTAAAGAAAAACGGATTCAATCTCAAACACAAAAACAATCCGATTAAAGCTATCAAGCTGTTTTGCAAAAGCACTATAAAATCCTGATGATTATTGGGTTTTGGTTCAAACGTAATATAAACAAATGCCTGCATAAACTTCATTAATACAACAAGAATTAAAAAAGAATTAAAAATAACAAATAAAGGCTCGCTCATTAAAGAGCCAATGCTTGCCGCAACATTTCCTATATTGGAATACGAAAGTGCACTTACTTCCGATAACTCATTATATACAACTGCATAATACATTATTGTCAAAACACAAAACAACAAAGCCAAATCGCCAACTCTGTTATAAATAAAGGATTTTATCCCAGCTTTTGAATGTTCTCTGTTTGAAAAATCAGAATTTATCAACAAATAAGAAGCAACCCCAACTACTTCACAAAACATATATGTTTGAAAAATATTAGAGCTTACAAACACTCCGTTTAAACCAAGAGCAAAAAGATTCAAATAAAATAACAAACGAGCAAAATCTTTGTTATCCCTTAATTTTAAAAACCCCCATATCTGTATAAAAAAGCACAAAAGAGCAGATACCAACAAAAAAGAAACCGATGTTCTGTCCAAAAAAGTACCAAGATAAAAATTTATATTTTCAAAACTCAACCACTGAAAATCAGAGGATACAGATAAATTATTAATCCCCGAATAAACAAAAACAGCAATTCCAAATAATACATTTATAAAAGAGGAAGCCGAGCTTACCAAAAAGAGGGATGTATTATCAAGCCTGTTTGACAAAAGACCGTTTATACCAACAAGAAAACACATTATTGCCGGCAAGAACAAAACAAGACTAATATTTTCTACAAAAAACTCCATTAACTCTCCTTGTCTTTTGTTTTTTCTGAATCCAAAAACTCGTTAGAACTGTTAATTTTATATAAAATAACCAAACCTATAAATATTTGTATAACAGCAATAATCAATACTAAAACACTGATAATGTTTGCATTTTCCAATGACCTGTCACAATAAAATCCAAAAGTTAAAAAGTTTATCACTACAGAAATCGTCATTATCAAAACAGACATCAAGACCCTCAACATGTTTCTTGAAATCAATACCCCAAGCAAGCCTGTTAAAAACAGCAAAAATGATAAAACCAAATAATGAAGCAGCCCTATATTGAAAAATACGTTCATTAATTTTGCTCCTCATTGTTGGGGTTCAAACCGCTCAAAAATACTCTCAACACAATTGCACTAACAAACACAAAAATAATGACCAAGTGCAATGGAAAAATATTTGCGACAAAATTTATTGCATCAAAAGATTTTTCCTGCACAAAATTAAACACTTCATACAAAGAATTTTCAAATTCTTCTACAAAAAACAATAAAAATAAAACACCCAAAACAGCTACTGTCATTGAAGAAACAATAATTTTGCCGACACTGTTTAGTTTCAATTTTAAATCCATAGTGCCGATTTTTTTCAACAACAAAAACAGATATCCGGATAATACAATTCCGCATAAAATTAACTGAAAAATTGCAGTATAATTAGCTCCAAAACCAAAATACAATGCAGAAGATGAACAAAACAAAACAAACAAAGAAAGCAAAGACATATACATTTTAGGAGAAAAAATTATACCTGCCGCAGAACCTAAAATCAGAAAAAACACAGAATAAAAATAAATAATGTTTGACTCCACTTAGGCTTTCTCCTGATATAATACCTGACATATTTATTTATATCACATATTAATAGTGTTATAATAATATTGTTGTGAATTATTAAGTTTAATTTTTTTATGAAAAAAATAATACCTGCACTCGGAATTATAATAGTAAGTTTTATTTTGTTTATTAAAACACCAACACCTGTAAATGCGAACGTTGCAACACAATCAGCGACGGATATCAATTGCATAAAAGGCGATAAAATTGTCGATTATTACGAAACGCTAACCGATAAAACCGATAGCGAAAAGTACCTTAATGCCGCAAAATACTTTTATTATCAAGCCTCAAGAACAGACATCTCAAATGCAAATGCACTTGTCGGTCACGCAAGGGTAGCATTACACCAAAATAAAACAAGAGATGCCAAAAACGCTCTTATGATGGCACTCAATTTTAACCCCGATAACCCTAGAGTTACTTTTTATCTTGGCGAAACTTTTTTTCAGGAAGGTGACTACACGGAAGCCATCGACTATTACAAATGGGCGTACACTCACGGGTACCAAAATGATTTTAAAACAAATTACAAACTCGGAATCTGCTACGAAAAACTAAACGATGAACACAACGCAAGAACTCACTACAACAATGCATTAAGAATAAAACCCGATAACGAGGATGTAAAAAAGCGTCTGAAGGAATTAACACCAACAGGCGCTCAAAAATAAAACTAATTTTCGTTTTTTCTTCTTAAAGATTTAATTTTTTCGGTTGTGGCTTTTGCTGCATTGTTGATAGGGGAAAGAGTTTTTTCTATTCCCGACCCTATTCCTTTAGTTACGGGTACAACAATATTCTGTCCTGTCCATTCTACACCGTCACCAATAGCATCCGCTGTCCACTCCACACTTTTGCCTATAGGAACAATTGTGTATTTTGCACCTGTTTCAAGTCCTGACCAAATAGTTTCAGCACCGGCTTTTACGCCCTTTGCTGCAGGTACAATAGTGTATTTCGCACCAATTTCCGCACCCTGCCAAACTGTTTGTGCACCCCACGTTGCACCTTTTAAAACAGGTACAATTGTATATTTTGAACCAATCATTAGTCCTTTACCCGTAGTTTTAGCACCCCATGCCAACCCCTTTGCAGTCGGTACAAGAGTATATTGTGCACCAAATTTAGCACCTTCCCACAAAGCTTTTGATGTATAAAAACATGAATTAACCGCAACCTTGCCTACGGGTTCCAAAACATTGGAAGATACCCAATCAATACCATCTATAAAAGAATCTGCCGTCCAACCAATACCGTCAAAAGTTTTTTCCATACTCCAAGCAATTCCTTCGCCTATTGGCACAAGTGTATATCTTGAACCGGCAACAAAGCCTTTGCCTATTGGTACAATTACATACTAATATCCTGCATTTGTAACGTCGATACCAAGCTTTACAGCAGGAACAACAGTATATTTACAAATAAATTCTGCTCCGTCAACGGTTTTGTCAATCGTCCAACCAATACCTGTTACGGTTAATTCTGTACCTTTTACAACTCCGTGTCCTACCGGCTTAAGTACATAATCATAACTCCATGAAATTCCGTCACCTATTGGAGCTACAACATTTTCAACAGTCCACTCAATCGCATCTTTTGTAAAATCTACTCCCAGATATACAGGAGCAATTACACCGCCTATTACCCAACCAACAGGAGTAAGAGCTTTATCTGCAATACTTTTTTCTTCCGGAGAAATCGGTTCAGTTGTCTGAAGGTTCAAATCAGTTGTATCTGTATCGCTATTATCTGTCACAACGACAACTTCAGGTTCTGCAACTGCCGATTCCGTAACTGTTGCTTCCTGCTGCGTATTAACATCTGCGGAATTTAATTCCTCTGTTTGAGCAAAAACACAATTCGTAAAACAAAACATTAATAATAACGATATCAAAAATTTAGCATAATTTTTCATACTCTATCCTTATAATTTTAACAATTATCATTATTATATGAATGAAGGCAAAGTTCCACAATACAACAACGGATGTAGTTGTTATTGTTTTTATAAAGATATGTAAATTTACTACATCAGTAGTATGATTCTATAATGAATTGTGCAAAAAATAATGTTATAATATAAATGAAGATAAGAAATTAAAACAAGAATCAAGGAGACCAAAACAACAAGTATCAGCCGATTGAAAGGGCATTAAATAATGAATAATGTACAATTTCACAGTGACCTTGATAGGTTAATTGAAATTCTACCACCTAAGATTACAAGGTGTCTCAGCTACGAAACATTAGAAGATGTAATTGAGTTGGTCTTAGATTTAGGTCGACAGCCTGAAATAAGGCATGCCGGAGGAACCATAGATTATCTCGGAGAAGAATATATTGTCGATGAAGACATAAAATATATTACCGAGAGAGTTCAAGAATTTACCAAAGACAATCGGTCGGGTATTCCGGGGACGTTACACAGAATTAGTGCCATAAGAAATCGACAAGGAAAAATCGTAGGATTAACGTGCAGAATAGGGAGAGTTGTAACAGGTACAATTGCTTGCATCAAGGATTTTGTCACACAGAATAAAAGCATACTGTTTTTAGGACGACCGGGTGTAGGAAAAACAACAAAACTAAGGGAAATATCACGTCTTGTTGCAGACGATTTGCACAAGCGTGTAGTTGTTGTAGATACATCTAACGAAATTGCCGGTGACGGTGACACTCCACACCCTGCTATCGGTCACGCAAGAAGAATGCAGGTAACACAACCCGAATATCAAAAAGATATAATGATAGAAGCGGTTGAAAACCACACTCCGGAAGTAATTGTTGTTGATGAAATAGGTACGGAAGCGGAAGCGCAAGCCGCAAGAACAATTGCCGAAAGAGGGGTTATGCTTATTGCAACGGCACACGGCAACTCACTTGAAAACCTTATCAAAAACCCTGTTTTATCAGACCTTGTAGGCGGTATTCAATCCGTAACACTCGGCGATGATGAAGCAAAAAGACGAGCTTGTCAAAAAACTGTTCTTGAAAGAGAAAAACAACCGACTTTTGATATTGTCATAGAAATTATTGACAGAAACACATTGGCTGTTTATCCGAATACAGCGGAAGCTGTAGACTGCATCTTACGAGGTTGGCCGATAAAACCGACCATCCGTAAAGTGGATATGTCCCAGCCGCCAGAGCCGACTATTGTTGAAAAAATCAATGAATTGGACAACAGAATAACCTCGGCAAACAATGCTCTTAACTTTAGTTTTTCAAGAGAAAAATACGTAAAAGAAGTCAAAGGATACAAAAAAATCTATATTTACGCAGTAAGCCGTTCTATTATGGATAAATCAATAGAAAGACTAAACCTTGATGCTGAATTAACCAAAAATATAGATGATGCGGATATCATCATTGCCCACAAAAACTTTGCAAAAGGCGGTAACAAAATTCTCAGCATTGCAAACGAATACAGACTGCCTATATATTATGTGCGCTCAAATTCAACTTCTCAGGTACAAAAAGTTCTTAAAGAAGCACTGGGTTTAAAAGACGACAACAGAGTGGTTTTTCACGATGCAACGGAAGAAGCACTTGATGAAGCAAAAGAGGCTATTGACAAAGTACTAAAAAACGGGGAAGACATTGAGCTTTCTCCGCAAAATCAACAAATTCGAAAAATGCAGCACGAGCTTGTTGAACAACACAATCTTAATTCCATAAGCATTGGTGACGGCAACGAAAGACACCTTAAAATTGTCGGCGGCAAAGATTGTATATAAGCATCCGCCTCTAAATATTAGTTTTAAGCCCCGCTACAAACACAAGATTAAATAACAAACACCATTTAAATTAAAATTTAAAGAATCGGACAAATCATTCTCTGCAAAACGGTTTATCCGATTCTTTATTTATTATTTTTTTCTAAAATATTTTTTGGTTTTAGCATTACTTACAACCTAATTGAATGAGTATCAGATTTTATTTAAAAAGTAATTCTAAATAAAGGAGAAAATATGGCTCAAGTGGAAAAAACGAAAGAAAATCTTGAAATGTGCAACTGTTTAAAATGCCCTTCATATACAACTTCCTGCAAAGTAAAAGAAATGCCGCACAATATGATAGATATGTTTAAAGGACTGGAAAATGTAAACAGTTTGGAAAATCTTTTTTGTGCTTACACAAAAAGCCGATGCATAGATGAAGACAAAGGCTGTCTTTGCAATGTGTGTCGAGTGCATGACAAATACGGACTTGAAGAAGCTCATTACTGCATAGAAGAAGGCGGCTTTTCCGACTAAATACAAATACACTCCCTGTATGAATCACATTGCCAACCCCTGTTAATATCTGTATAATATGTCTGAGGCGGCTTCGTTTGTAGAAGTGTAACGGAGTGCGAATGACGCCAAGTCTAGCATTTTGCACTCTGCCGAAAAAATGATTAAGTATCATTTTTGAGAGGGGTGACCCCATGCACTTGTTGCCTGTGCCGAACTTGTTAATAAGAATGAACTTGTTTTTTGCACAGGTTCAACAAGTAGTCGGAGTCAGTTGACAATATGAAATACTAAATAAAGGAGGCTTATATGGCGTTACACTTATGGCAAATTTGGTGCATTTCAGGGGTAGTATTTTTTATAATTGAAATGTTTACACCGGTGTTGTTCTTTTTTAACCTTGCACTCGGTTGCTTTATTGCGGCAATTTGTGCATATTTTGGTCTTGCTTTAATATGGCAGGTTCTTATTTTCGGATTTTTCAGCACAATATTTTTAATATGGCTAAGACCTTTTCTTATAAAAAAGAAAAACAGTGACAAACCTGAAACAATAGAAATGTATGCAGGGAAAACAGCTTCCGTTGTCGAAACCGTTACTGAAAACTCGGGAAGAATTGCAATATTCGGTGAAGAATGGCAAGCAAAATCCCTAAACGGTGAAACTATTGAAAAAGGCAAATATGCCAAAATTGTTAAAAATGACAACATTGTATTTTATGTAGTACCAATAAAATAATAAAAGAGAAAAGAGGAAAAGATGGGTGCGATTTTATTTATTGTAATACTTGTACTGGTAATAGCGTATTTCCTTGCAGGTATAAAAATTGTCCAACAGGAAGAAGCTATGATTATCGAAAGACTCGGTGCGTTTGAAAAAGTGCTTTACGCAGGGTTTCACATCATAGTTCCGTTTTTTGAATATCCGAGAAAAATCAAATGGAAATACTCTCAAAAAAGCATTGACGGAAGAAGCTATTCTTTTGAAAGCGAAAAAACAATTATTGACCTTCGTGAATCCGTAATGGATATCCCAAGACAAAACGTAATTACAAAAGACAACGTTTCTATCTCAATTAACGCATTAATTTACTTCCAAATTATGGATGCAAAAAGCGTTGCTTATCGTATTCAAAATTTGCCCGAAGCGATTGAAAAATTAACACTTACAACAATGAGAAACGTTATCGGTGAAATGAGTTTGGACGAAACTTTAACCTCACGTGACACTATCAACGCAAAACTTAGAGAAACTCTTGACGATGCATCAAACAAATGGGGTGTAAAGGTTAACCGTATTGAATTACAAGACATTACACCGCCCGCTGATGTACAAGCATCAATGGAAAAACAGGTTAAAGCAGAAAGAGAAAAACGTGCGGCAATTTTTGAAGCAGAAGGTTTAAAACAAGCGGCTATCCTTAAAGCAGAAGGTGAAAGAACCTCTGCAATTAACAAAGCAGAAGGTCAAAAACAAGCCGCAATTTTAAAAGCGGAAGGTGAAAAAGAAGCGGCAAGACTGGTTGCGGAAGGTCAGGCAGCAGCACGTATTAAACAGGCTGAAGCAGAAGCAACTGCCATTACCAAAACAATTGAAGCTATCCAAGGTAACGGTCAGCCCGATAAATACCTTATCGCTGTAAGATATCTTGAAACACTAAAACAAATGGTTGAAGGCGAAAACAACAAAGTTGTTTATATGCCATACGAAGCAACGGGCATCTTAAGCTCTGTTGACGGCATTAAACAAATGTTGGACGGTGCTGCAAAATAGAATTTGTATTATAAAATAGAAACCGCTCTTTATTTAAAAGAGCGGTTTTTATTTATCAAACTCTCTTATATACTCCTGCAACTCCATACATCTTTCCAAAACATCATCATTTAACTTGTTTACATAAAATTCAATTTGACGTTTATCCTTCAAAGACAGAGACTTAAAAAAGAAAGACTCTTTTATATTTGAAAAGAAATAGTCTTTAAGCTTAACTAAATTTTCATACACCGGAGCATCTATATATCTTTTTGATTCACATAGATAAACAAACATATCGCACAAATAAGATTTTGCATCTAAAATTTTATTTGTTTTAACTGAATTTTTGATTTTAATCAAATGGTCTAAAATTACTGTATATCTTGGCAAAATCTCTTTTTTCTTTTGTAGTAAAGTTTTTGTAAAATATTCTTTAGTTGTTTCATAACCGAGTTTAATCAAACCTTCACGTTCATCTTTGGGCAACGTAAACTGTACGGGCAAAATGTGTTCCGTATTAATTTTTACATAATCAAACTTATCTTTTGGTTGATAAGTTTCCATAATATAATCAGTTGCAAAATTAGACAATGTCGCAAACACAGCATTTAAATACTCAACGGAATTTTTGACATCATACCAATATTTACCGCCCTCAAGCCTAAACTCTATTATCCTGCAATCTTTTGGACACAACAACTCATGAACCTTCCACATAGGCCAGCTTTTCATCATGTCGCCATCAATTAAAACATTGTTTTTATATTCAAACGGTGCAAAAAGTCCGGGCAATGATGTGGAAACCTGCACAGCTTTTGCTACTTCAAAATCAGGAGTTGTGTATTTTGAAAAAATATAAGGCTTACATCCGTTTATGTTTGAAGTAATAACAAATAAATCTTTGTCTATATCTTTGAAAGTTACGGGTTTATTTTGATTTTTTGAATACGAATCTCCGTAATATTTTTTTTCTATCCCCGCACGTATCCATTCAAGAAAACGTTCTCCTTTACTGATAGCAAATTTTTTTGCCAAATCCAATCTGACATCACCAAACAAATCAAAATTGACTTCATCAAAAACTGTTTTATATTCTTCATCCGTATAATCCAATGCTGCATAAGCAGCAAAAACAGCGCCAACAGAAGAACCGGCATAAGCTTTAATATTTATACCGATTTCTTGCATAGCTTGAAGCGAGCCCATATATGCCAACCCTCTGATTGCACCGCCACCGAATATACAAAAATAATCTTTTGCTCCTATTTCGCTCAATTTAAAACCCTTTAACAAACTCCATTGTTATATTAAAGCATAAATTACAAAATTTCACTATGCATTATTAAGGCGAAAATTTAATATATCATTGTATATTTTTGCATTAAAACCTCCAAAATTCGCAAAAAAAAAGAGACAACTATGTGTCTCGTATATTGTTGAGTATCGTCTATTAATTTCTCTCTCTTGTATATTTATAATTGTTTTTAGTCTATACCATTGCATGCCTGTTTGAACGAGCTTTTTGAAGATTGTCCTTCAACCCTTTTGCCAGATCAGCTCTACCGCTTTTTTCATAAATCTTTGTTATTGACTCCAAAAATTTCAAACTATCAGTATTATCCAATGTTGTTTCTGAAACAAGATTCTTAGGCTTCATTGCAGTATGAACAACCGAAGGTGCTTTAGGTTTTATTGGAGAATTGACATCATTTAAAACAGGTTTATTATTTACTGTCTGTTTTTTTATAGGCTGTGATGGAATAGATTTTCCTGCAATAGGAGTTCTTCTGGGGATTCCTGAAACCCCTGTTGATGTAGAATTTGTTGTATAAGGATTTCTTTGGCTGTTTTGATAAGCCTTCATTCCGTAACCCGAATTGAGTGAAGCTCCTCTGTTGTTTAAATTCATTGAAGACGCCAAGTTTTTGTTTAAAGCAATTTCTCTTTCCGTTTGAAGAGTTCTTTGGCTTGAATCTTTAGAATTTTGGCGTGACAACATACTGCTTAAACTTTGTTGTTTTAATGCTGTTTTTTCTTTTTTGGAAGGTCTAAGCATAAATGCAGCCATTATAAACAAAACGCCCATCACGGTCATCATATTTATATCACCTGATTTAGTTTTATTTATTGCTTTTTTAATCAATGATTTCACAGAAATAAGCATTGTTTTATCAATATGCATTTTTGTTAAAATTTCATTTAATTGAGGATTAGAAGTTTGCAATTCTTCTTCAACAGGAAAAGCATCATGATTATACACTGGTGTATAACTTGATACCGGCGCACTTAATTGAATCGATTGAGTATAAGAAGATTTTTGAGCAGGTGCAACAGCAGGTTGTGTATTTGACTTATCAAAATAAATTTTGCTGTCAGAAACATTTTGTCCTTTTACTACAATTTTTATACCGCTTTTCCCTGACGGAACAACCGTAACGTTGTCAATATTTTCAACGTTATTATAAACAGTGTTTAAATCAGAAGACACTTCTACATCTTTAAGTTCGATTGACAATTTGTTATTTGCGGTAACTGTCTTTTTAATAGGAACAGCCTCGTCTGTTTTTAAAACTACACCATAACCTGACTCTTGCGCATTAATTTGAATTTCGGACAAAGTGTTTGCCAAAACTGACGGCACACTCAAAGCCACCACCAACGCAGCTAAAGATAATTTTGCACTAAATTTTGCGATACTTCTCATTACTCTTTCTATACTCCCCAAGAGTTTTACTCAACTTTATAGCTAAATCATACCGATTTAGCATGCCAAAAACATCAATCACGGGGTTAAAGCTTAAGAATTTTCGTATTGACCACTTGGTCTATATTTTTCTAAAAACAAAAAAGAGGTTGATTTTCATCAACCTCTTATATTTTTGTCTTTTTATCTTATTTTTGTTCTTCCAAATCATTAATGCATTTGCTTGCATTTGCGTATTCGGTAACTTTCTTTGTTGTAATACGTTTGTTGTTCAAGCATACGGGACCGGCAACACATCCGCCTTCACACGCCATAACTTCAACAATATTGCCTTCCGGACAAACACCTTTTTTCGCCCAGTTTTTCAAATCTCTTACGGATTTTGTATTCAGACCGTTTACACAAGTCGGGTAAAATTCAGGGAAGTCTTTTAACGCAACTTTAACCGATTCTGCAACACCGCCCGTAACAGAGAAGAATCTGCCTTCTTTAGATGCTTCTTGCGCAAATTCAAAATCGTCACAATTTGCAACTTCGATATTCATTGCAACAAACAACGCACCCATTTCTTCAATGCTCATTACGTAATCAGTATATTCATCATGTTGTGTTTCTTTTCTTTTTGCAACACAAGGTGAAATAAATACCGCAACGGCATCAGGGTCTTGTTTTTTAACAAGCTCCGCAGTGTAATGCATTGGTGTTCTTGTTTCCGAACGGAACGGTTTGAGTTCGGGAATGTGTTTATCCACAAGCTCATTGTATGCTGCGCAACAAGAAGTTGTCATAAACTCGTCACCACGTTCCATTCTTTCTTTGTAGTCTTCTGCTTCCGTTCTTGCCGTAATATCAGCACCGACAGCAACCTCCATTACATCGGAAAAACCGCATTGAATCAACGCTTGAGCAATTTTATTTACGGAAACAGGCAACTGTCCGACAACTGCAGGTGCTAACATTGCCACTACTTTTTTGCCCGATTTGATTTTTTGTAATATGTCTATAACCTGACTTTTTTCATGAACCGCTGCAAACGGACAAGCTCTTTCACAAGCACCGCAGCTTATACATTTATCAAAATCAATTTCTGCGTGACCTTGTTCATTTTTAGCAATTGCATTTACGGGACAAGCATCTTCGCAAGGTACTTTGAGTCTGACAATTGCGCTGTACGGGCAAACCTGCATACACATACCGCAGTTTTTACATTTGTCACCGTCAATAACGGATTTGCCGTCTTTAATTTGTATTGCACCAAATTTACAAGTGGAAACACAAGGTCTTGCAACACAGCCCTGACAAAGCTCTGTTACATAAACTCTGCTGGGTACACAGCCCTTGCAAGCCGTTTCAACAACCGTAAGCATTGTATCTTCAGGTTTTTCTCTTTTTAGAGCCTGTTGCGCATATTCTGCAAGGGATGTCATTTCGTCATCATTTTCCACTGCAAGCCCAAGACCTGCAACCGCCCTTTGTCTTAAAATAGCTCTTTCTTTATAAATGCAGCATCTGTAAGGAACTTCCGCATTTTTTGGGCGCATTTCAAAAGGAAGTTTTGTTAAATCTTTTAATTCATCATTAAGAAATGCTCTAATAATTCGTACTAATATTTCTCTTTTTAAGTGTGTAGTGTTACTGTTATCCATTTATTTTACTTTCTATTGCTTTCAAAACCTTCTCAACCGTAGCTTCGGAAATAATTTCGCCGTCAATTTTGACAAAAGGAGCTTTCATGTAAGTTGCATTTTTACACAAATCCAAACAGGTGTGTGCTTTTATATCCACTTTATTTCTGTATTGCGGAGGAATGAGTGATTCCAATTCCTGTAGTTTTGATGCCCCCATAACAAAACAGGTTGTACCAAAACATAGTTCTACCAATACCTTTGAAGCTTCAGTCATTTAATTCTCCCTTTGTTAATTTAAATTGTCGGTGTTCTTAATTCCTTTAATCAGTTTGCATGCACAAGCGATTTAACTCTGCCTATACATACTCACCTTCTCAAAGTCACCTTAAATAAATTTAAGGTTTACCTTTTTAATATAACGTCCTGATAAAATTATTTCCAGTTGTTTTACAACATTTTTACGAATTCCGAGTTCCAAAGGCAAATCAGGGTCATAATGCGCCTGATTCAATTTTGAACCAATCATAAATTCAATAACATCGGAATCCAAAAGCAACGTAATAAGCCTGCCTGCCGCATCATCAGGCCAACGGTCGTAACCTTCATTGAGGTATTCCAATACCTTTGTAAGAGTCAAAATACCTTCCGTAATAAGGTCAACACCCTCCATGTGAGAGCATGCCGGCAACATGCCTTTATTATATTTTTCCGTTGTAATTTCTCTGTTAAGTTCACGAGCAATAAGGTTTGCCGTTGTTCCGCCGACAATAGCCTTTTTACCGTCATAATCATCAAAAATTTTCGAATATTCAAAATCTCTGTCCTGACGATACGGCGGGCCCGTAAAAATAAGAAGTTTTCTTGGCTTACGGAAATACAAAATCAATGCAGACACATCATCTTTTGCTTTTTTCTCAGGTTCTTTTCTAATCGCTTCTTTTACAATTTCCTGTGCAAGATGACTGCTTGAAATTGTCGGGTTGCGTTCAATTTCATCTTCCACAAACTTTATCAAACCTTCACGCCGCCAGCCCAGTTTGTATTCATCAGTACCCATGCCTGCCTGAGTAACACCGTCCGAACAGAACACCAGCCTATCCTCAGGCTCAAGTTTAAAATTGTACAAATGCATGTGTCTGTTAGTAAATTTTTTTGAAGTTATGACCTCAGGTTTGTGCTCTACAACTTTTCCGTTATGAATATGTATAAAATCAGGATTTCCTTCTTCAACAATCCTGATATAGCCTTCATCACTGCACTCAAAAGCAGAGAACGTTGCATAGCTGATTTTTCGCACCTGACACACGGGCAAAGAGTTCATGATAACTTCTGTGGCTTTTAAAATATCTTTACCGTCTTCGATGAATTTTAAAATCATCGTTGCTGTCATTGTCGCAAGTATATTGGCTTTTATACCGCTGCCCAAACCGTCCGATAAAACGGCAAGCAAACGTCCTTCATCCGTATATCTTTTGGATTTAAAATAATCCCCAAAGGTATTTTGTCCGTCTTTTTTCTGTTGATAGCAATCAATATCAACAAAGAAAGTTTTTTCTGACATAACTATTTACCCTCATCTTCCGTATTGGGAGTATTTTCTTCATAGCCCTGAGCGATTTGGCTTAATAATAATTCCGTATCCACCATATGTTCACCCAGTAAACAAGCAATATTTTGTACTGTCGCAATGTTCTTTTCTATTACTTCATGGGCTTTTCTTGCAATTTGTTCACGTTTCATTTCGGTTTGGGTTACATCAGTAATGACAGCACCGACAATTTTGTTACGTTCAATTTCAAATACCGCAATATCATAAAGATTTTTGCCTACGGGATAACGTTCTTTGTGAATATCTTTGCCTGACTTAATGCTGCGTTTAAACAAATCCACAAACGGTACAACTCTGTCTAAAGCTCCGCCGGCAAGCCCTTCGGGTCTGTCTTTAAAGATTTCAAGTAAATCGGGTGCAAACATTCTTACAAAGGCTTCGTTTGTTTCGAGAATACGCAATTCGGAATCCGCCATTACAATTGCAGAAGGCATTGAACGAAGCATTGCGCTTGCCTTTCTGATAGCAAGTTTACGCATGTATGAAACACACATGGATGGTTCCGCATCGCCTGACAACAAAGCTTCCGCAAGTTGTCTGCAAGTATCATAACCGCAGCCGCCGCAGTTTATTTCATCTTCAACACCGTGTTTACCCACACTTGCCATTGCTTCCGCAATTTGTTCGGGTGTGTATTTCTTTGTATTTTGAGCAGAAGCCTCGTACTGTTTTTCTACTATAACCTCAGGCTCTGAAGGGACATCTTCTCTTATTTTAACGGTTCTTAAAATATCCGTCATTGCCATAATACCCGGCTTGTCGGCATTTTTGCTCGGGCCGTTTGCACAACCTCCCGCACAGGCAAGAGCCTCTAAAAATATAGGTCTGTCAACCTGTTTAGGATCAAAATTCCTCAATGCGGTTTCAAACGAAGTTATGGAGCTTATGCTGACAAGTTGTATGTCTTTTGCACAGCCTGAAAGACGCAAAGTTTTGTTCATACCTCCTTCTATAGGATAATATGTTCCTTCGTAAGCCTTTTTGGGTACAAATTTTACCTCGTTTGCTTCGGCAGGCACTTCTATTTGTGAAGGGTCAATGTTTTCTTGAGCAAACCACTGCGCAACTTCTTTAAATGTAAGCGAAACATCAATAAGCTCAGGGTTTTTATCAGCCTCATTTTTCTTTGCAATACACGGCCCGGCAAACACTATACCAATATCATCACCGTAACGCTTTCTTAAAAGTTTTGCGTGGGTCATAGCAGGAGAACCCAACGGAGTAATAAATTCTGTATACTCGGGCATATAAAGTCTTACATAATCCACAATTGCAGGACAAGCGCTTGAAATATGTATTTTGTTTTCTCTCTTGGATAACAGCTTTGTTAATTCTATGGAAACCTCCTGTGCGCCTAATGCGGTTTCCGAAACGCCTTCAAATCCGAGTTTTTTAAATGCAAGAATCAATTGTTCTGCGGTACAATTCCAAAAACCTGCCCAACTTGGAGCAAGAGAAACAAACACTCGCTGTTTTGCTGTAATAACGGCTCGGGCTTTATTTACATCGTTTCTGACTTTTTTTGCCTCTGACGGACAAATTAACACACAATGTCCACAAGCAATACATCTTTCGGGAATAACGGAGGCGTGTCCGTTTTCTATACGGATAGCTTTCATTTTACATTCACGTATACATTTATAACAGTCTACGCACTCATTTTGGAGTGTATAAATCGGATATTGATTATTCATAAAAGAGACCTCAATTATTTTTTATTTTTCATACGGTTAATGATTTCCGAACTGTTCTTAAGTAATATTTTAACATGTCCGAACAGTCACTACCCAAATGTCGGATTTATAGCCTTTATACTTTGTGCAATTCAGATGTAAACAAAACATTCGACATCTTAGTGACAAAACAGCCTGAAACCCAATGATTTCAGGCTGAACAATTCTTATAAATATTTTTTCAATATGGATTCAAGTCTTACGGGTGAAGCTGATTCACAATTTTCGCCATTAATAATAACGTTAGGGCCGACAGCACATCTGCCTTCACATCTTGAACCGACAACTTCGATTTTTGCGTCAAGACCATGTTCTTTAACGTAATTTTCGATAAAATCAAGGTTTGCAGCATTACCCCTTGCAAAACAAGAACTTCCCATACAAACTTTAATTGTAATTGTTTGAGTTTTTTCTTTTTCCATTGTTTACTTCCTTATTTCAAACGGATGCGATTATGGCAATTTACATATAGTCAACTGACCCCGACAAATTACCAATACCACTAATATTTTATGTTAATTAATTAATAATAGTCAAGGAAATTGTTCACTTTTTTAAATCGTGATTTTTTTATCAATTTAAGATATAATTTGTCCATAAGATTGAGAAAGCATTTTATGAGTAAAAATATACCCGAAAAAATCACAAACAGATTAACTCTTTACCACAGCATATTGGTTGAATATTTAGAGGCGGGAATTGATACGATTTCCAGTCCTCAAATTGCTCAACGTTTAGGTATTGATGACTCTCAGGTCAGAAAAGATTTTAAACTTTTAAACAATGCCGGCAAATGCCGTGTAGGATATATTGTCAGTGAGCTCAAAGATTCTATTGAAAAAACACTCGGTTTTGCACACGCAAAAGATGCTTTTATTGTAGGAGCAGGACACCTTGGATTGGCTCTTGCAAAATATGACAGCTTTAACAGTTACGGCTTAAATATACTTGCCCTGTTTGACAACGACCCTCAAAAAGTTGATATGCAGGTCAATAACAAACAAATTTTTCATATATCAAAAATTCCTAACCTTGTTGACCGTCTTGGTGTCGACATTGCCATTTTGACAGTACCCCGTCAACATGCGCAAGAGGTTGCAGACTTTTTAATAAAATCAAAAATAAAATATATTTGGAATTTTACTCCCGCTGTGTTAAAAGTACCGCCCGAGATAAAAGTGTGGAACGAAAATCTCATGGGCAGCTTCTTGCAGTTTGCTTGCAAAGAAATTAATTAGTTTTGCAACTTGCACCCATTACAGAAATCCTCAAGAATCCTTAACAAGAAAGGGTTATTCCGTTTTTGCAGTCCCTGCGTTTTTATAGAAATTATAAATATCCGTAATGGATTTTACGGTTTTATTTTTCTGCAATGTTTCATTATTTTGTATTGCATTTGTAACACCTTGCTTTACACCTTCTTTAAGGTTTTCTTTAATCTCCTCTTTTGTTACGGGAGTTTTTACCGCTGTAGCGTCCTTAATAGCAGCTTGTTCTTCCTGAATTTTTTCGGGAGTATTCAACCATTGGAATTTTTTAATTGCAGTAGCGGGGTTATTTAAATTTCCGCATAATACAACTTTAAACGATTTTGTATTACTTTTTGCAGGTGTAAGAGCAGGTATTTTATTAAGTTCCGCCTGTTTCATTGCCAAATTAAAATTACCGAAAACGTTAATCACCTTCGAGCCGAACGAGGACAAATACGAAACGATTTTACACACCGATAAATCCGCAATCGGGCCAAGAGCTTTTGTAACTTCGGGTGACAACGACCCCAAGATTTGTATATTTGACATCATAGACAAAACATTTACGTTCCCCGTCAAAAGTAAAGACATGTGCGGGCCTGAAATCCTAACGGTATCAAGAGATGCCACCCCGTTATAAATATTTACGTCCCCTGTTAAATATGCAAACTTGCCTGTATTAAACGGTGCAATTGCGGATATTATACTTCCGACTTTTGTTGCGATAAAGCTTTGTGTAAGCAGGTTATCCGCTTTTAAGAAGGTTTCAAACCTTCCAAGACTACCCATTTGTCCGTCTTTTAACGAAAAAGTCACTTTCCCGTTAAGGCTTTTCATTTGCTGTTCATAAGTTGCACCTTTGAGTTTTATATCAGCATTAAAATCAATATTTCCCATTATTTGGTCTTTAAGCCCCACAAAAGTTGTAACCGCAGGGTTTGCATTAATTTTATTTCCCGTAATTTTAGCGGTAACAGCGGTTGTTTTAAGATTATATGTTACATTACCGTTAACAAATCCGTCCCATACAGTGGCTTTTAAATTGTTTAATTTAAACAAATCGTTAACCAACGTAAAATCGCCTGAAACATCGTTTGCTTCAAGATTTCCTCCAATTTGCTTCATAACAAATTTTTGAATATTCAAAGTTCCGTTGGAAATTTTTACAGGCATTACCAATGCAGTTGAGTTTCCGCCCGATGACGAGCCTGCGGGAGCAGCGGGGGGCAACATTGCATTAACTTTATCCATTACCTTAAAAATTTTGTCCGCATCGAAGTTTGCACTTGATAAAACCATACGTTTTATATTAAACACATTTGTAAAACGGGTAGATGCATCTGCATCGATATTCATTGTCGTGCCGTTTAAGTCCAATTTGTTGATTTTTGCCGCAATATCCGAACCGTTAAACTCAACATCCGCATTTTGAAGTTTTACAAGCAATTCGGGTACGTTTACGTCATTTACGGACAAAAAGCCTTTGTATGACATGTTCTCAAATCTGTTTATGTCACCCGAGATATTCAAATCACCACGAGCCTTTAAACTTGCATTAGGCATTGAAACATTTGAAAGCAACAAGTTTTCGGGTATGGAAAAATTCAATCTTAATATCGGATGAGAAGAAGAAAGGTCTGTAATACTTCCTGTGGCTGCGGCAATTTTTTGAGAGCCTTTTTTGTTCGCCGCAAAGTCTGAGCTTAAAGCTTTAGAGGGCATATACAAGCCTGCATCTTCAATAATAAGCTTGTCATTGGCAAAGCTTGCCGAAAAATTTACAAGCCCGTTTGCTCCTGCCATTTTTTTAACCGTAACCGGTGAAAAATGAGCAACCGAAGAAGGATAAGCCTGAGCGGTAATATCAATTTTCTTATCATTACCTTTGATATAAGCTTTTAACGGGATAGCACCTTTTGCGCCTATAAACGGTCTTGCTTCTTTTGGCAAAAGATTCTTTAAATCGTTAGCAGCAACGGAACCGTTTGCTAGAATATTTATATTCATATCATTTAAGAGGTTTTCCGCTCCGCCCGAAACATTTATTTTAGAAGAATTTACAAGCAAATTAAAAGGAACTATTACCAATTTTTCGGGGGTAACATTCACTTTAATTTCTTGCGACTTTATTGTGACGACAGGCATCGGGTACTTTGTTTTCAACACAAAGTTGCGCAAAAAAGCTTCAACTGACGGTTGAATTTTGTCCAACTTACCTTGTGCCTTAACGTTTACATTAAAAACACCGCTATTAAGAGCATACATCTTCTTTAAATCCGAAGGCGCAAAAGCTTTGAACAACGGAGCAATGTTAATATTGTCTGATTTTACAGTAATATCGGCATTGGCTTTTGAGTCTATTGTACCCATAGCACTGATTTTGGCACCATTAATGTTTGCGGTCGTATTTTTTATATTTAATTGGTTATTTGAAAAATCAATATTTGCATTTATGGCATTAATCACAGCAGGTATTGTTTTGTGCGTAATCGCACCGTCAATTACTTTAAAATATCCTGAGGATTCAAAATGCTTAAGATCTGTTTTTAGCGTGAAATCCGCATTAATAACCCCTTTTGTATTTAATGAGGCTATATCGTTTTTAATGTTAAATGAATTCAACAGAGATTTAGCAAAATTTTGAATCCCTGCAAAAGTCAATTTTTCTGTTTTCACGTTTAATTCGATTTGTGTTCTTAAGCCATGAGCAATATTGGCAAGAATTTGAGCCTTTTCAGAAGGTGAGATAAACAAGTTTGAATCAATCTGTGTTTTATGACCTGTTGATTGCAACTTAAAATAGCTTTCGGGCAAGGTTGTACCGTCCAACTTTACAGACAATTTTTCCGCATTTAAAAAACCATAAATATCTGTATGACCCTGATGTTCTTTTAACGTAATATCACAATTTACATCGGCTTTAGGGTTAAATTTCACAATCTCATTAATAAAATCAATTTGAGGAATGTCTTTTGATTGTTCCGCTTGATTATCCGTTGTTATTGCGGGCCAAAAAGACATTAAGCGTGCGTTATAAATAATATTTTCATTATTATTTAAAAAGATTTTACCTTTAGATGCAACCCTGAATTGCTTATTTAACACAGCTTTGTCCAAAACAAATTCATCACCTTTTACGGAGATTGTATTGTTTGTTTTTTCACTTTTTAAAGCAAGTGCATAATTTTTTACTACCACATCGGGCAAATTATCGGAAATTTTGACGGGAAGTTCCGCAGGCTGAATTTCTTGTGTTTGTACTTGTTCCTGCTGCGGCAAATTTTTTGTTACATAGTCAACTATATCCAACTGTCCGTCTTTTTGCATTTGCAAAGAAATTACCGGAGTATCCGCATAAACATCTGCAACTTTAACTGTTTTTAAAAACAAGGGTAGCAATGAAATTTTTGCTTCTGCCTCTTTTAGCGTTAAAATATCTTTTCCGCTCGGATAAGCAAGCTTTACCCCCTTAACGTTCACACCTGCTTTTAAAGTCGGAGTTGTCACGATTTTGATATTTTCAAAATCAAAATTGAGTTTAACATTGTCATAAACAAGTTTTTGGATATCTTTTTTATAATTATTTATATTGATAACATTCGGCAAAACAAACAAAAATGCCGCATAAAGCACAAGCAGTAGACTTGCTGTTGAAATCAAAACAGTTTTATATTTTATAAAAATGTTCATAACATACACCTCGTTTTTCTATCAATCAAAATACCCGAAAATAAGGTGTGTTTCAACTATAAGCTATTCTTTATTAAGAATTTTTTCAACTTCTTTTTTGTAAATTTTTACGTGTGGTTGTTCAACTTCGGGGAGTATATCAGGTCGGGTTTGTGAAGCATTTTTTAAAGAACGAAGCATCATGCCTGTATACATGGTTTCAAAATGCTTTAACTCCACAAACTTTGCAATACTTTCGGGCGAAAGGTCTTTTAACTCTATAACAGATACAGGATGTCTGTCACTGTACGCTTTTAAACTGCCGTTAAACAAAGCGTTTGCAACTTTGTAATCTTCACTGCCGTCATTTTTAACTCTGTTAAAGGTATAAAAAGATGTTGTGTTACCTTCGTCCAAGTCGCTTTCTGTGGAATTATGCAAAAACGCAGGCGCAATTAAATCACCCGATTGCTTGTATAACGATTTGTGTGATTCTTTTTTTAATTGCGTATTCCACAGAGTTGTGCCGTTAAAACGGTCGCCAAAATAGTAATCATATTGGTTATTTTTACCGTTCATTACGGATTCCGTGTTAAACACCGCTCGCTGCAGTGCAATATTTTTGTTTATATCAGGATTTAAAAAGTCTTTTTGTGCCGATAAAGAAGCCTCAAGCATTTTTTTCATATCTTCTTTTGGCATACCACAATAGGCAAGCGCAACCAATGCATGGTCGTCAAAAGCCCCGAACCTTCCGCCGCAATCATCGTGTATTACCCCGCATTTGTAGCCTTTTTGGTTGGCAATCCGTCTTAATTTGCTTTTAGATTCATCAGAATCAGTAATACACACATAGTTTTTGAAATCGTTACCCAGAATTTTTTGAGCCATTTCAAAATCATAAGAAGGCTCTAATGTTGTACCTGATTTTGAAGCAACAATAACGGCCGGTTTTTCACCGTTTTTAAAATTCTTTTCAAAAAACTCTTTTACGCTGTCAGGGTCACAGGCGGACAAAAAGACAGCCTTGTCTGAATAACCGTTTAAAGTCAAAAGATTTTCCACCGTATGTTTGGAACCGCCAATACCTATAACGACAAGCTTTCCGCCGCCGTTGTTTTTTAAAGATTCCGCAAGTGAATAAATCTCATCCAGTCTGTTTAATTGATTTTCGGGTAAAACCTTTATCCAGTTAAGCACCTGCCCTTTTTTGCCTGCACGTGATGTCAAATCCGTTGCCGTATTTTTAGCAAGCTGTCCGTATTTTTCCGACATTTGATTTAAAGAAAGAATATTATAAAAATTAACACTGAGATTTTTTGCACCCAAACGAGTAGTCATATAAGCAAGTAGTGTCGGCTGAGGTACAGTTTGAACCTGAGGTTGTATAAATTCATTAGACACAGGCAACTGAGCCTTAAACATAGGTTTGTTTTTGCAAACAAATAAAGGATTTAAATTTAAAATTGTTTTCATGCCTGTTCTAACACTCCTCAATAAAAAATTTTGCCATATTTTACGTAAATCATGATAATATTAAAAAAAACAGGTAACAAATGGCAAAACTCACACCCAGTCAAGAAGACTACTTAGAAACAATTTATATAGAAACCACAAAAAACGGTTATGCAAAAGTTACGGATATAGCCAAAATTTTGGAGGTAAAAAAAGCTTCCGTAACGGGTGCACTCAACAGCCTTTGCGAAAAAGGACTCATTAATTATGCACCTTATTCTCCCATCACATTAACCAAAGACGGTGAAACTGCAGCAAAAAAAGTGCTAATCCGTCATCAGGTTATGACAAACTTTTTTAAAGATGTTTTGCAACTGGAAGAAAAAGAAGCAACACTAAATGCCTGTCGGATGGAACACATTATGACCGAAGAAATGTTTAACAGAATCCACACTTTTTCTCATTTTATAAATAATTATTCTAAAAACAACAAAGATTTTAAAACAGAATTAGAGAATCTGTATAAATAAAAAGATTTGCTTTGAAAACAAAGCAAATCTTTTTATTTGTGATTAGTGCTTATTCTTGATAAGGAACACCTGCATTGGCACATTCTTCTTTTATGCGTCCTAACATGTGTTCTTTTTCAGCTTCGGACAAATGTACTTGAGTCATCACATTCGTTAGAACTTTGACCAATTTAGTCTTGATGGGCGTTGGGAGATTTTGTCTTGAGATAAGGTTTAAAGTATTGCCCCCCCACGTTTGATTTTCTTTTGTACGATTTTTCTTTCCTACTCTTGAATCATAAGCAGTTAATGCAGCTTCATATTCAACCTCATCATTGTGTTGAGTATCCATTTTATTCTCAATACCATCAGCTCTATTATTTACTGTAGCAGTTATCCGATTTGTAGAAGAAAATAATTGATTATGTATATTCCTTTCAGCAACATTTATATGTCCATGTATATTCATTTCTGCATTGTTTATGTGACCATGTACATCATCAAAACCTTGTTGCAGTTGAACACGTATTTTCCCGCTTTCTTGGCGAACTACACTAATAATTTTTCCGCCAACTGCTTTTATTTGCTGTTCAAGTTTTTGGTATTCTTCTTCACTATTTGCAATAATAGCAACTGTCGACTCATCAATTTTTTCCGCAAGAAATTCTGCACCGGCAATTGTCACCATTTGAGTTTCATTAGCCGTTGAACGTACAACATCTTGTGTTTCAGCAGCTGAACCCTGTATCGTTGCAGTAAGTGATTTTCTTGTAGCGTTTTCTATTTTGTTTGAACAAACATTTTCATATTGCATCAATGCCATTTTATAAGCTTGATAACCGTCTTTTCCTTTTTCAAATTTTGCTGGGTCAGGCATATTAGGCAACTTTGGCGGTTTTACATTTGGACATTCCGCAGTAAAATCATCTAACTGCATTTGCAATTTTGCCATTGTATTATTAACATCCATCATTGCCAAATCATCATATTTTTTCCCAAAATGTTTAAATGCTTCCTTAGCGGGGGATTCAGATAATGGAGTTGCTGAAAAATTCGAATCTGCCTCTTTTACAATCTCCGTACCGTACACCGATACTTTTTTGTCATCGGTTGCCTCAACTGAAGATGACGCACCGGGCTCACCTGTACCGACTACATATATTTTGCTAACTGATAAATCTCCTGGCATAGATAGCCTCCTTTTCTTTTGTAACACTTCACACAAAAAAGCTATCGGCTGACACATCCAAAACCTTTAAACACAATTACCCTATCCTATACTATCCTATCGGGATTTTATCAAGCTATCACAGGGTTTCGTAATATTGTAACATTTTGTAAACGCAAAACACCTACTTAACTCTTCTTAACAAGACCATCTTATTGTGATTTTATATTCATCAAAATTTGATCATTTTCGCACGTAGCAAAAAAATTTTTTCAGGTTTTTATCTCGTCAGAAGGAGAAATTACTATGTTAAACATTAATAACAACGCACCAATAAATTTTTTTGGAAGAAATCAAAACCCGTCTGTTCAAAAAGATTCTAAGGAAATTGAAAAACAATACAATGAATATAAAAATGACTGGATTAACGCTTCAGAAAATCTTGATATTCCGGCTGATATTTTTTATGATTATCTGCAAAAACTTGAAAATGAAAAACAACTCGAATTGCTTAAATTGGATTTAGAAGCATAATCCCAAAACCTTTAATACAACAGATTTTAGCACATTCAATTATAAAGAATCTTTGGAGTATTAAAACAAATTATACCCAAACCACAACTATTAATAGTTGTGTTATTGAATTGTGTTTTTAGAAATATAAATTTTAAACATAATAAAAGACAGGATAAAAACTTATCCTGCCTTTTATACTGGGCGTGAAGAGACTCGAACTCCCACGCTTGCGCACTAGTTCCTAAGACTAGCGTGTCTACCATTCCACCACACGCCCAAGCTATAATATTAAATTGTCAACTGCGTGTCTACCACCTCTCGAAAAATGATACTTAATCATTTTTCTCGGCAGAGTACCACACGCCCAAACTATAATATTAAATTGTCAACTGCGTGTCTACCACCTCTCGAAAAATGATACTTA
>CAMEWS010000007.1 GCA_945946765.1 uncultured Clostridia bacterium | reverse complement strand
GACTTGGCGTCATTCGCACTCCGTTACACTTCTACAAGCGAAGCCGCCTCAGACAATTTTTTATTATAGTTGCCCTTTTAAATTAGCTTTAATAATATCCGAAACCCAAGGGATATAGCTGTAAGAGCCTTTGATAACACCAAAAATAAGATAAATTATAAACAGTAAATATACAAAGGTAACCACTGAAAACCCGAATATTATCGGAGTATTCAACAAGAAAGTCACCATTCCCACAATGTTTTTAACAAGCGGAATATAACTGATAAGATTCATTGCAAAAGTAATGCCTGCAACCACTATCCATATTGTAAAAGCAAGAAATATTGATTGAAAAATATGGAATTTTAAAAATGACTTTATGTTTCTTTTCATTAATGCGGCAATTACTATACAAACAAACCCGATTAGAGGAAAAACATACGTTGCGGCAGCAATTATTTTTTCCGATACTGAGGGTTCACAATAATTTTTAGGATATGGCACTTTTTTCTCCCGAAGCGGAGGCTTCTTTTCTTTTTATATATTCTTGCAAAATTTCAAGATAAACCAATTTATTTTCCATTGACAAGGAATTGTGCGACAATGCAGTTCTGTATGTATAAATAGCATTTTCTAAATCATCTAACATAAAATATGTGTTACCGATAAATGTATATGTTTTAGCATCGTTCGGATTAATTTCTCCGGCTTTTTTATAACACTCAAGAGCCTCTGTATACTTACCTCTGTCGTTATATATGTTACCGAGTAAAATATAAGCATTAGGCATATCAGGATTAAGCTGAATCGCTTCTTTATATTTGCTGATAGCCATATCAATTCTGCCGGCATCCGAATATGATATTGCATGACAAACATACAACTGATACATGCTGTCATCAATTTTGTAACATTTTTCAAAATACTTTTCTGAATTATCAAAATCTCTGATTGCTGCATAACAATTTGCTGTGCAAATAAGAGCTTTCATATTGTTTGCATCAACAACGAGAGCTTTTTTTAAGGTTTTAACAGCCTCTTTGTACATGTGCATAGACATTTGCGCACTTGCTTTGTTGATATAATTTTCAGCACACTCACTATCAACAGCTATTGCCTTATCATAGTTGATAATTGCGCTCAAATAATCTTTGTTGTCCTGATACAAAAGCCCTATTGCATTATACAAAGCTGAATTGTTACGTTCCAATTCAAGAGCTTTTGTATAATTTTTCATAGCCGATTCAAAATTATTTAACTCCGCATAAGCATTCCCCAAATTCAAATATACGGAAAAACTATCTGATTCAATTTCTGTCGCTCTTGTATAGTAATCTATTGATTTGTTTATATTTTTAAAATAAAAATATAAACTTCCCGCATTAATTAATGCTTGAGAATTAAACGGATTAATTTTTAACAAAGCCTCATACAGACCGAGAGCCTCTTCAAAATTTTGCTCCACCAAATACAACCTGCCAAGTTCAATGTAGTTGTCTTCTTCCATCGGGTTTTGAGCAATTTTATCAATGAGTTCTTGTTTTAAATCGTTTTCTTTATTATTTTTCATAGCTATATATTACTACAATTCAGAAAAAAGAGGAAGTATTCAACAACACATATTAAAGCAACTATCATTTACAAAAGTTAAACAAACTACATTTCAATAGCAAAAATTTTTATGTTGTTTATTTATAATTATGATATAATAACCAATAACACATCGGAGGTATCTATATTATGCCTGAAGCCAAGTCTTCAACAACAAACTCTTTTGAAAAAATCCAAAAATCCGAATTAAAACGAATTGAAATATCCCAACTTCCAAAAGAATTGCCAAATTTCAAAAACTCTTTTGAATCAAAAGATACCGTTATAAAAAAATGGCTTTCTGATTGGATTTCTAAAGGTTTAAACAGCGGAAGGCTAAAAGAAAACTCTCTTTTACCAAAAAAAGCAGACCTTGCATATCATCTTGGGGTAAGCATTGGTACTGTTCAAAATGCAATACGTTTTGTTGAAGATACAGGAATAATTGAATCCAAACAAAGAATAGGCACTATTATCAGAGGGGAACACTCATCTAACCCGATAATAAGAAAAGCAGCCTCCAAAAGGGAAAAAGTTATTCTGTTAATTAAAAAATATATTATAGAAAACAACCTAAAGATTGGAGACACATTGCCTTCATCACGCAGTTTGTCAACATTAATCGGCAATTCCACAAACACAACAAGACTTGCTATTGACTACTTGTGTTCACAAGGAATTATTGAACCAAAAATTTTTCGTTCTAATGAAACAAACTGGGTATTAAAAGAAATACCTTCAATTACAAGTGATGAACAAAAATTAATCAAAACAGAAGAACTTAGCGCAAAAACACTTGTAACACAGGTAGAAAAAGATTTAAAAGATTATATAAAATCTAATTTTAAAATAGGCGACAAACTCCCTGCACATCAAGAATTATCAAACATACTAAAAGTGAGCATAAAAACCGTACACGATGCAATGAAAACACTGATTGATGAAGGTTGCTTACTTGCACGTAGAGGCAGATATGGAACAACAATCATAAAAATACCTGATTCAAAAGTTTTGCAACCAACAAATGAAACCTCTTTAATGACAGGTTCAATCTTTGCAAAAGCAGAAGAAGCAGCATATTACAGTTATCAAAAAATTGAAACTTCTATAAAATCTTTTATAAGAGATAATTACGAACAAGGCGATAAATTACCCTCAATGGAAACATTGTCAAAACAGTTTGATGTATCCTCAAACACAATAAGAAAAGCACTTCAAAACCTTTCCGAACAAGGTTATGTAAGCTTTGCCAGAGGCAGATACGGTGGAACTTTCGTTACGGATATTCCGGAAAGCCAAGAACAGGAAACTTTCCGTTGGTTGGCTGTCAACCCTAATTACACAATAACATACGATAATTAATTTCTTACAAAATCATGGCTTTTATATCACCTATATTTGCAAATATTTCCTCAGGAATAGACAAATACAAATGGAAAACTGCATTTGCTTATCCTCAGAACAACAATGATTCTCAACCGCTTAATTTTCCAGAAGCGTTGCCTTGGATTAAAGAAAAATCCATTTATATGGCACTGAATGAACTTAAAAGTCTGGAATTTAACCCCAAAGACATTTCGTATTTAAAAAACATGGGCGTTAATTTACCTTTTAAATCAGGGAAAGAAGCAGTAGATTATATAGCCAAACAAAATATAAGAATTCTATATGAACCAACAAGCGAAATCGGAGTTCATGCACAATACGATTTTTATAAAAATCTGATAATTATTAACCAAAAATACAAAAATACAGATGATTTCCCTGTTATATTAGCCATTGCAGAGGCAATTTTACACGAAACCGGACACGCAAAAGACAATGATGCATACAGCTCTATACAGGAGGAGTTAGACTTTTTGGGGATGAACGCAATAGCACATCGTGCTTTTCTTAAAAAATACGGAGATTTATTTTCCGATGCCAAAGAACCAATAATCAAAGACGGGGTAAGATTATACGCAAAACTGTTTTTCGACCCCGACCCTAATAAAATGGCATTAGTTAACAGAATTTCCGAAAAGTACGGAGATCTTCCCTCCGGTGATAATGTTCACCCTCCGGGAGAACTTGCACGAAAAATCAAAAAACAAACTAACATATCAACCGGCAATTGTAACGCTTTGTAACACATAAAAAACAATGCGATTAATACGTAGCAAAAGTTTTGATTTTCGTGTTTTGAAATTATAAAAATATTGTGGCAAACATTTTAAATGTATGATATAATACTTTTTAATGGGTCAGGTTTGATATTTTATATAATAATAATTTACTATTTTTTATTAAAGGAGGCTCATATGTCTACTAAAACTGCATCAACTGAAAAACAAGAAGTTAAATCTAAATTTAACGATGAGTTTGAAACATACTTGAAAAAACAATGTTTAAAAACAACATTCAATGGATTAGAGCTAGAAACTTTCAGTTGGTACAAAAAAATGTTAGGTCTTGTATAATTCAAGATATTTATAAATTAATTTTCAACGAAAAAGAGGGTACAAAGCCCTCTTTTTCGTTTTTATTTAAATTTTATACTTCCCTATACACTTCTTCCAATGTTTTTTTTTGAGGGCGAGAAAAACTGTCACCGTCAGGATAACCAACGGTTAACAAAGAAACAACCTTGTTTTCTTTCCCAATATTTAAAAGTTCACTAAATTCTCTATATGCGACCAAAGGTGCGCACATCCAACAAGTGGCAAGCCCGAGTGCAGTTGCCGCAAGCGACATATTTTCTATTGCTGCCCCCATACTCAATATAGAAGAACGATTGTCATATTCATTAAGTTCTTCTTTAGTCATTCCATTGTTTTCAAGGATAGTGAGCAATGTAGACACACGTTTTTTTTCAACAATAGCAAAAACAACGGGGGCTTTTGTAAAAAACATTGAATAATATTTGTATCCGTTTAATTTTGATTTATCTATATCATTGCTAACTTTTTGAGCCAATTCATCATATTTTTTTTCAACACAATGAGCCATCTTTTCTTTCATTTTGTCATCAAAAATCGCAATAAATTCCCAGTTTTGAGTGTTAGTTGCACAAGGTGCTTGCCTACCCGCATCGGCAATAATCTTTATTGCCTCAATGGGGGGTATTTCTTTCGTGTACTTTCTGATAGTTTTACGAGTATTAAGTACATTAAAAAAATCACATATCGGCGCTTCAGTTACATTATTACACATATATGGAATCCTAAACTATAATGAATTATTTACACAGAAAAACTATATATATATTTATAGTATTTTTTACACTTTTTGTAAATACCCTTGCCGTAAACAGCAATACACAAAAGGGTTGTGCTGTCAAAAACACTGACGAGGAATTTATACTTTTTATTGTTGATTTTTCAAACAGTATGACGGAAAAACTTCACGGAACACAAAAAATCAATATGGTGTTAGATACAATGCAGGAGATTTTACCCAAACTCCCCGAGAATCAAAGAGTAGGACTCAGAGTTTACGGACACAAAGGCGGTTTTGCAATGCCAACTCTCGCTTGTAAAGCAAGTAGTCTTATTGTTCCGATGACCAAAGGCAGTGCTCCGCAAATTCAAAGTGCACTTTTTGCTCTTAAACCTATGGGCTGGACCCCTATTACCTATTCTCTAAAACAAGCTATAAATTCAGATTTTGCAGGTGTAAAAGGTAAAAAGAGAATAATACTTTTAACAGATGGTGGCGAAAACTGTGACGAAAGTCCTTGCGATTATGTTATGGAATTAACAAAAATGCGTCAGGATATTTATATAGACGTAATTGCGTTTAACATTTACGACCAAGAGGCAAATAACCAATTGAAATGTACGGCTTTGGTTACAAGCGGAAAATTTTATTCCGTAGATACTTCTGCAGAATTACTTAACAGTCTGCAAAATTCTCTAAATGTACAAAAAGAAGTACAAGGCGTAATAATAAGCCATTAGAACAAACATCGAATAAGTTTTGTAAATATAACTCTATAGAATTAGTTATATGGGGTTATATTTTATAAATAATTGTGATATAACTGTATGTAACAGGGAAAGACAAATAGTCTGAACCGATGTTATATATTTTTGACAAACAGCGTCAAAACGCGAATTAAGAGAAAAGGAGAATTTATGACAGTAGGTCAATTCGTATTTATGTTGCACTCCCACCTTCCATATTACAGAAAAGCCGGCATGTGGCCTTTCGGGGAAGAAAACCTCTATGAATGTATGGCAGAAACATATGTTCCGTTGCTTAACGCTATTTCGGAATTATATGATGATGAAGGCATAAAAGCAAAATTAACGGTTGGTATTACGCCCATCCTTGCAGAACAGCTTAATGATGAACACCTCAAAAACGGTTTTATCGAGTACCTTGATACAAGAATCAAAGCAATTTCAAAAGATTTGGAAAGATATCCCGACCCCGAAGTGGCTCATTCTCAACACTTAAAATATCTTGCAAAATATTACACCGATTGGTTTAACCATATCAAAGATTCTTTCGTTAACAAATACGGAAAAGATTTGATTGGCGCATTCAAAAAATATCAAGATTTGGGTTGTATAGAAATCACAACTTCGGGAGCAACTCACGGATTTTCTCCGTTACTTGCTACAGACTCCAACTTGAATGCTCAATTCAAAGTCGGTTCTGACACAACCAAAAGATTATTCGGTAAAAAAGCAAAAGGCTGTTGGCTGCCTGAATGTGCATACAGACAAGGTTATGAATATACGGGCAAAGACGGTCAGAAAAAATGGAGACCTGCTATTGAAGTAACCCTTCAAAACAATGATATTGAATACTTCTTTACGGAATCACACGTAATTGAAGGCGGTAATTCTATCGGAAACAGACGTGTAATTGGTGTTTACGGAAACATTGAATACATTCCGCTTCCAGACAGAGAGCCAACTGGTTATGACACATATTCTGCATATTGGTTGCCTGATGCACAAGTTGCTGTTATGGGAAGAAACGACAGAGCAGGTTTTCAGGTATGGTCTGCCGCAGACGGCTACCCCGGTGACGGCTGTTACAGAGAATTCCACAAAAAAGACGACAAATCAGGCGGTCACTATTGGAGAATTACTTCTTCCACAACAGATTTAGGTGACAAAATGCTTTATGACCCTGTATTGGCTATGTCACAAGTAAATCTAAACTCTGATCACTATACAACATTGATTTATCACTTGTTGAATGATTACAAACTTTCCAAAAACAAAGAAGGTCTTGTAATGGTATCATTTGATACGGAATTGTTCGGACACTGGTGGTTTGAAGGTGTTGAATTCATCAAACAAGTTATCAGAAAATTCAACAATTATCTCCCTCAAGTAGAAAGAATGACAGCAGGCGAATACTTAAAGGCTCATCCGCCGACAGAGGCTATTCAAATCCCTGAATCTTCTTGGGGACAAGGCGGACACTTCTATGTATGGCAAAACCACCTTACGGAATGGATGTGGCCGATTATTCACGGATGCGAAAAACGTATTATTGATATTGTTTCAAAATACGAAAAAATCCCTGAAGACAAATTGTTGTTAAGAGCATTAAATCAATTAGCCAGAGAAAACTTACTCTTGCAAAGTTCTGATTGGCCGTTCTTAATCACAACTTGGCAGGCTAAAGATTATGCAACCGACAGATTCAGAGAACACGTTGAAAGATTTGAAACTATTGCTGACATGATTGAATCAGGAAATATTGATGATGCGGCATTAGCAAAAATCGAATCTATTGACAACTGTTTCCCTGTAATTGATTACAGAGCATATTTGCCGATTGAAGAAGGTAAAATTCCACAGCAGGAAGAAAAATTAAAACCGCTGTATGAATAAGAAAAACAAATAACAAAAAGTCCTTGTTTGAGTTTCAAACAAGGGCTTTTTAGTAGGAATAATTTTTTGTCAATTGCGAGCGAAGACTTAGAAATCCAAATTGAAATAAGAAATATTCCAGATTTTGCTTTCCAAAAGCTCTACCAACAATGTATACAAATTACTGAATTGCTTCAATTACGGAATTGAGCAACTTTTTAAAATCTTCTTTTACCCTTGCTGCGGTTTCAACAACTTCTTCATGTGACAATCTTGAAGGATGTACACCTGCTGCAGAATTAGTAATACAACTTATCCCCAACACTGACATTCCGCAATAATTTGCAACAAGTGCTTCGGGAACTGTAGACATACCAACCGCATCAGCCCCCATTATCCTCAGCATATTAATCTCTGCGGGAGTTTCATAACTCGGCCCGCTCATTGCCGCATAGACTCCTTTTCTCATTGTTAATCCAAGTTTTTTACCCATAGATTGAGCCAATTCACTCAAAGAGTGGTTGTAAATTTCACTCATATCAGGGAATCTGTCACCAAGCGTAGAATCATTTTCACCTATCAGCGGATTTACCCCCATCAAATTAATATGATCGGTTATAATCATTAAATCGCCTGCTTTATACGATTTGTTTATACTTCCTGCAGCGTTTGTAATAATAAGAGTTTTAACCCCAAGTTTTTTCATCACTTTAACGGGAAATACTACCCTGTTAATGTGATAACCTTCGTAAAAATGATAACGCCCCTGCATAATTACGGCACGCTTACCGTTTACCGTTGCAAATACCAACTGTCCTTTGTGTCCTGCAACGGTAGAAGTTTCAAAACCCGGAATTACGGAATAACTGATTCTTATACCTTCGAGATTATCTGCAAAATCTCCTAGCCCTGAACCCAGTATAATCCCAATTTCGGGACGAAAATCCTTTATCTTTTTTGTAATGAATTCTATAGTTTCTTGTATCATCTATGCAGTCACCAATTGTTTTTTTATAATACGTGTTCCAAACTCAAATGATTCTATGTTGTTTGGCAAAAGAGCCGCCTTTTTGGCAGATACATTTTTGGACATTTCCCGCATTGCTTTTATAACGGAATCAGATTTTAATATGCCTGTTTTTTCCAGCAAAACACCTATTGCCATAACATTTATAAATGCAGGTTGTGAAAGTTGTTGAGCCAACTCGTTAAAAGGTATTTTTAAATAATTTATATCATCTCTTGTAAAAGCCGCTTGTGACAAAGAAGAATTTACAATCAAAATTCCGCCTTTTTTTACTTTTTTTTCAAACTTAACTTGAGATTCTTCATTCAAAGCAATAACAACATCTGCTGAATCAATAATCGGGGACGGTACTTCACAGTCTGATATATTTACCGAACAATTAACAGCCCCGCCTCGCATTTCTGCTCCATAAGCCGGAAACCAAGTAGTATGTTTACCTTCTTCAACAGCAGCATGGCACAATAAAATTCCTGCAAACAGTGCGCCTTGACCACCAAACCCCGAAATAATCACACTCATATCAGCCATTACACACTCTCCTTTTCGGTTATGTCTTTAAACACCCCGAGAGGATGCACGGTTTTTATGACATTTTCAATTTGTTCAACAGCTTCTGTCGGCGTCATATGCCAATTTGTGGGGCAACCTGCAAGAACTTCCACAAACCCATAACCTAAGCCTTTTAGCTGAACTTCAAATGCTTTTTTAATCGTTTTTTTTAATGCTCTTATATTTTTAGTATCGGAAACAGCAACTCTCGCACTGTATGCCGTACCTTCGCATTGAGCAACGATTTCTGCCGCATGTAACGGATATCCTGTTTCTTCCGCTTTTCTTCCGTAAGGGGTAGTTGTTGTAACTTGTCCTAACATAGTGGTTGCACTTGCTTGTCCTCCGGTCATACCAAAATTGGTATTGTTAATCATTATGGTAGTAATGTGTTCACCTCGACAAGCAGTATGAATCGTTTCGTTAAAACCGATTGTTGCGGCATCGCCATCACCTTGATAGGTCAAAACAAAGTTGTTCGGCTTACAACGCTTTATACCTGTTGCAACACACGTAGAACGTCCATGCGAAGCACCTGCTACATCCAAATCCAAAAAACGTTCCATAAACACTGAACATCCTACAGAGGCAATAGCTATTGTATCTTTTTGAATATTAAATTCATCAAGAAGCTCAGCAATTGTCCTCAAAATTACTCCATGACCGCAACCCGGACAAAATGTAAAACCGCCGCCTTTTTCTGCTTTCAATAATGATTCGGGTCTTTTATATACCAATGTTTCCATATTACACGACCCCTGCTGCTTTTTTATTATCTATCTTTTCATATAATTCTTGGATTTTTGCAAAAATATCATCAGGAGATAACAATCCGCCGCCACTGCGTCCGTAAAACTCGACAGGACAAGCACCAAACACTGCAGAACGCACATCCGAAAGCATTTGTCCTTTGTTTAATTCCAAATCAAGAATTAAATCAGTATTTTTAGCAACCTCATGCAACTCTTTATCAGGGAAGGGGAACAAAGTAACAGGTCTAAACAGACCAACCTTCATACCCACTTCTCTTGCCTTATTTACAGCTGCTTTTGCAATTCTTCCGACCGTACCGAAGGCTGTTAAAACAAGTTTTGCATCATCGAGCATATATTCTTCGTAAGTTGTTTCATTTTTTGTAATAAGCTCGTATTTTTCAAATATTTTATTGATTTTAGCCTCCAAGGCACCTTCAGGCATATAAAGAGATACAAGATTTCTTGCTTCTCGATTATGTGAGCATCCCAATGCCCATTGAGTTACGTCAGGGTCTTTATACGGATATTCACCGAATTCTGCAGGTTCCATCATTTGTCCCAACATACCTTCAGCAAGTAGCATTACAGGGTTTCTGTATTTTAAAGCAAGATAGAAAGCTCTATATGTCAAATCTATAGCCTCTTGCACCGTAGACGGAGAAAGAACAATAAGTTTGTAATCTCCGTTACCGCCCCCTTTTAATGCTTGGAAATAATCCCCCTGAGAAGGTGCAATATTACCCAGCCCAGGACCGCCTCGCATTACACTGACAATTACTCCGGGGACTTCTGCGATACACATTGCGGAAAGAGCTTCTTGCATCAGCGCAATACCACAAGACGAAGATGAAGTCATTGCTTTTGCACCGGTCGTACCCGCACCTATTACCATATTTATAGAGGCAAGTTCGCTTTCTGCAGTAACAAAAACCCTGCCCATTTGTGGTAAATGCGCCCCCATATATTCACCGATTTCACTCTGGGGCGTAATAGGATAACCAAAATAGCACTGACAACCAGCATTGATTGCAGCTCTTGCTATTGCGATATTCCCTTTCACCAATTCTTTTGCCACTATCTGTAAACCTCTCTTATTGCCGCATCAGGACAATTCATTGCACATTGCGCACATCCTATACATTCATTTTTGTCATCAGTAAATTCTGCAGGGAAAAAACCGTGGTTATTGGGCTTTGAACTTTTTTTTAACAAAGCTTTAGGACATGCTTTTATGCATAAATAACAACCCTTACATACATCTCTGTCTAAAACAATCCTGCCCATAATAAACGACTCTTTTAAAATTCTATACAGTCAACTATATTCATTCCTAAATTGTATCACTTAAGAGGTAAAATACAAGTTTGTATAAGTTACCCGACAAGGTAATGTAATAACTCTTTACTTAATAAATAATAAAGTGAAATTAAAAAAGGAGTTACATTATGAGTTCAGATATTATAAACAGAATTTACAAAGCAGTGGAAATGACAGGCGGAGTAAAAGATATTGTTGTGTTTACAGAAAGTTTTAAAGCATTTGGTTCGATTGTAAAAGATGATAAAGACAACCTTAAAAACATACTTACCCTAAAATCAGCAACAATTTGTCATCATTTTGATGAATGTAATTGTAACGAGGAAAGCCCAAAATATGAATGGCTAAACATTAACGAAGATAAAATTATCGCTTTTAGTATATTAGGATACATGACATGTGAAAATTAAAAACAGACATTATCCTTTTACGTCAAAACCGCCATTTGTGCTTAATGCTCTTAATTCAGCCCCAATATTGTATTGTAATGCGTTATATTGATCAATCTGTCTTGATACATCCCCTGTAAAGACATTTTGATTATCTTCAATGAAGTTAAATAATGGTTCAAAAATACCGTTAACTCTGGATTCAGCAGTTTGTTCTATTTGCCTGATAGTTTTAACAGGCATTTTTATGTTCATACCAAAAGGTTGTTTAATATAATCATTTGCCATTTGTACGCACCCCTGACTGCAATTTAATACATAATATTTCCAAAAATTCATCAGTATTTTTCTTTTTTCAAATTTTTGGAATCTTTCTAACCTTTATATCGACCTATTCATACCTAAACTTTAATAATTTATTAGCATTTGTAAACAAATGTTTACAACAATTTGTGTAAAGTTTTGTAAAGTTGGATTTTAAAAATAAATTTATGCAATAAAAATGCAATTTAGCTAAAATATTCCATCCAAAATTAATTTATCTTTATTGTTAAATAAAAAATCACATTACGATTAACTGGTTTAAAAAATTTAACAAAATCAAATAACAAAAAAAATTTTTAGCAGATTTGTAATTATAGCAGGTCTTTCATATTATAAGTTAGTGCCAAATGCAATATCTTTCAAATGAAAGCTGAAACAAATTAAAAAAGTTATGATTAATGAAATTAGCATAAACAATCAGGATGCATACCAAAACTTTAAAAATGCTCCTATAAATAAAAAAAATAATCCCAATTTTTCAGGCTTGCCGGATGCTATGCTGGGTGCGGCAACTTCAACACTGCAATTTTGCAATACCAACCCTATGGCAGGTGTTTCTTTAATTGACATGGTTACTGCAATTGCACCGAGAACATATGTTGATGCAAAAACAAACGGTTTTGCTGCAGCGGAAACATTTCGCCGTGAATCTTCAGGGCTGATTGTCAACTGCTTAATACCCGGGTTTATCGTTTTGGGTGTAGCAAAACTGCTTGAATTGTTTAACAAAAACAACAAAGGGCTTGCAGGCATGTGGGCAAATCAAGATGCCTTAGAAACCTTAAAAGAACATTTTAACCAATCGGATAAATCCGCAAAAGGTTTTGTATCAAGGCTTTTTGAAGACTCAAAAGTTCTTAATGGCAATCAATGGAAAGATCTTATTCCAGAAAAACTTGAAACAGAAATAACAGAATTTGAAAAAGTAATAGAAAATAACGTTAAAGACAAAAAAGTTGTTGCTGAAGCACGTAAAAACCTTTACAACAAAATTCTTAAAGAAACAGGCGGTGCCGAACACATCAAAATTCATGGAAAAATATACCACGATAATATTTCAACACTGTTAAGAGATGCTGTTGATGTTGGTCAAAAATTCATACATGACTTTGGTAAAGACACTGCTAAAATTGAAACTTTTGTGAAAAAAGCAACAAAATTTGTTAACAAAAAGAGCCTTATCGGTCTTGCAATAGTAATACCGTTAGCAGCCTCAATGCAATCCATAAACAGGTGGATTACACGCAAAACATCGGGTCAGGAAGGTGCTCCGATATATAAAGATTTTGGCAAAGGCAAACAAAATGATGGCATGACATCAGCGCAAAAATCAGCTTTTTGGACAAAGAAAATAGCAGCGGCCGGTTTAATGGTTGGTACGGCTTTACTTTCAATGATGAAAAAGCCTAGTGTTAAAATGCTTCAATTCACAAAGAACATGCCTTCTATGGACCAATGCAGATGGATTGCCACAGCTACATTTGCCAGCAGAATGCTTGCTTCTGAAGATGAAAATGAGTTAAAAGAAGTAACTTGGAGAGATATTGCAACATTCTCAAGTTTATATTTCTTAGGAGACTATGTTTCTAAAGGTGTTGGTACTATAATACAAAAAGTAAAAGGAGTACCTCTTTTAAATTACATGAAAGAAAAACCTGACAATATGAATTTACTTCAAAAATTCGTTTATTGGGTTAAGGATACAAAACTCAAGAGTTTTGACGAAGCAAATGCCATCAAAGCTTCTGAAAGTGTAATTAGTGGCGCTAAAGCAAGAAACCGCAGAGCATTATGCGAAATAAGTTCACTTGGATTTTCTATGCTTATACTTGGAATATTGGTTCCTTGGTACGTCAGAAAAGAAACAGAACGTAAAGAACAAATGAAAATCAAACAAAAATTAAAAGATTTAACAACATACCCTTCATTAAATTTGACTAGCAACAAAAAAACTTTTCAGGCGTTTGGCATGATGTTAGAGAGACAACAAAAATTTAAATAAAAACAGGAAAAAATATGCTATCCCGAATTACAAAAACACAAAGCTCATATAATTTACAAAGAAACAATAATAACAAACAAAGAAAATCAAATCCAAACTTTAAAGGTCCTATAGATCTTGGATTTCAAGTCGGCTCACAATTTTTAAACTTCTTAAATGTTAGCCCTGCCATTGGTGCTTGTTTTGTCGACTTTGGTTTTATGGTTACACCAAGAACTGTTGTTGACTTCAAACGTTCGGCAAATGCCGGTATGGAAACAGGATTCAGAGAATCAATGGGTACAACAAACCATGCCATTGCAGGTGCAGTAGGTTTAGGAGCAGGTTATCTTGTAACACACTCTTTCAACAAGGCTAATGGTGTCAAAGCTCACCTTATGTTCATGGACGGGCACTCTATTGACACTTTCAAAGATTTTGTAAATTTAAGTATAAAAGAAAACAAATACGACTCACGTACATACTGGGAAAACTTCTTTAAAAGCATAAAAGGTTTTAATACAACTAAAGAAGGCAGCACGGAAGTTTGGCATTCCCTTTCCGACAATACCGTTAAAAAAGCCGTAAATTTAATGGTTGAAGCCGAATCCGATAAATATAAAGTACCAAAACAAACAATGAACGAGCTTGTTGAACTTATCACAGGAGAAACTGAAGCAGGTTCAACATTTAAAATTGTAAAAGGGGATATAGATACAGGTGTTACAGCATCTTTGAAAGATTTAATCGGTAACGCAAATTCTATGCTTAGAGCTGTTAAAGACAAAGCATTGCATGACGGCACAGGTACAGTTAAAGATTTAAACAAATTTTTAAAAGGGGTTAAAAACAAAAAGGTTGCGACAGTTATTGCCGGTCTTTCCGTTCCAGCAGCTATCGGTATGTCTGCACAACCGTTTAACAGGTACTTAACTAAAAAACGTACTGGTTCTGACGGATTTGTAGGTGTAGAAGGAAGACAACCCGACAAAACCTTAGGATTTAAAATACTCAAAGCCATCACAGGTTTAGCTATAAGTTCTGCAATGATTGCCTGCATTTTAAAAAATCCTAAAAACTTGTACATAAAACCTGTTGAATCAGCAAAAGAAATCTTAAAAAACCTACAATACAAAGGTATTGTACCAACTCTTGACCAATTCAAATTTATTTATGGTGTTACAATTATGAGCCGTATCTTGGCTGCACGTGATAAAGACGAAATGAGAGAATCAATAATTAAAGACTCTCTTGGCTTTGCAAACTGGTTAATACTTGGAGGGTTCGTTTCTAAATTGGCAGCAAGAGCCTTTAACAAAAATATTGTAAATTATGATGAAGAAAAATACGGTAAAGGTACATTTAATTTTATTAAACATTCCATAGAAAAAACACACGAAGAAATCCTTTACCCTGTGTTGAAAAAACTCAACATCCCAACAACACAAAATGGAAAGGCACTACCGTTTAGAAAATTACTTGCTGCGGTTACTGAAGTTGCAAAAACAGAAGGGAATAATGCCCAAATTGCTCAAAAAGCATTAAAACAAATAAAACAGAAAAACTATGCTCAATTGCTTGGTTACTTTTATTCAGGTGTTGTACTGGGTTGGGGCATACCGAAACTCAACATTGCTATTACAAATAATATTGAAAAACGAAGAAAAGCAAAAACACAAACTCCAGAAGAAAATAAAGACAGAATGAAAGTTTCAGGAGAATTTATACAAAACAAAATCCAAAACGAAACTAAAACGTTCAATGCCTTCTATGGTGCAATGTAGAATAATATTTCAAGAAGTTACAATATTAATAAATTGTAACTTCTTTTTTGAAAAATAACTATATTTTATTTATAATTTAATTGAAAGTATAAATAAAGGTTAGTAACATGGTAGAAAATAAACTTCCCTCAGGAGTCGGCAAGAAAATTGTAGAAGCTTTAAAAAAACAAGCAGAAATTGAAATTCAACCAATTCCTGATAATACTCAAAGCACGTTGATACACGAACCTATTCAACCTGTACAAGAAGAAAATATTATCACTGACAATATTAGTCTTGAAAACAATTTTTCAGAATTTGCAATAGAAGAAGAAACTACACCTTCTGTTTCAAATTTTGATGAAAAAAATTTTAATATAGAAGAAAATATACAAGAAAATAATGATTTTTCAGAAACATTTTCTGACATATCCCAAAACTTAAATTTTGAAGAAGAAGTAACACCTATGTTTGACGAAAAAGAAATGTTTGCACACACTCAAGCACCTATAATAAACAATATGAACCAACAAAAAAATTACTCAGTACCCGCAAATGTTGCAGTATTAAAAAGATTAATTATGCAACTTCCGCAAGGCGTTACAAAACAAACAGGTGCTCAAATCATTCGTCAAACTATGGAAGCACTTGGAATTTCAATGAACAGTGTATTACAAGAAGCTCAACAAGGTCAGGATAATCTAACTTCTAATGCTAAAGCTTGTTTGACACAAATTGCTGAATACAAAAACAACATCAAAAGCCTTGAAAAACAAGTTCAAGATTATAAAAAACAAGCTGTTGCACTTAATGACCTCATTAGCTTATTTGTGATGACAGACAGACACTAATTAAACAAAATATAAAAAAGGCTCTGTTTAAAACAGAGCCTTTTTTATTGAAAAAAACTGATAAAACTACCAACTAATTTTACCATCTGTAATCATTTTTGATGTACACCCCCAGCCGCTACCGTTTTTGTTACAAGAAGATGTGGTTGCTGAATCTCCTGAACCAAAAGGCAATACTGTTCCATCCGATTTAATATAAAAACCTAATACATCCAAACCTACCATATTAGGGTCATTTTTACCATTAGTATCAACCTTTATAACAGCGCATGCATTAGAATACAAATCTTCTTTACTTAAACCACAAGTATTAGAATAACGCTCAAAATACCACATTGAACCATCTAAAATTTCCATATCAATGAAAAAATCTCCAGCAGATTCACCGTTTAATTGAACAACCTCATGTTCTTCATAGTCAAGCGAACCATTTGATTTAGCATTCATTTCTTTTTCAAACAAACCACCCATTGTGTCGAAACGATCCACCCAAAGCTTTACCGGACCTTCCTTGCTTTTAATATTTTTTGTTGCCAATGAAACTGTTTCATATGCTTTTTTAGCCGCTGTTACATAAGTATGTTCATCAGAAACTTTTTTTAATGTAGGAATTGTTATAGCAGAAATAACGCCAATAATCATTAAAGTTATCAGGACTTCTGCCAAAGTAAACGCTTTTATTGTTCTCATTTTTTACTCCTGTCACCTAAAATATACAGTTATATTTAAAATCAGACTGTAAGAATATTATTCATAAATAAAATCTAAAGCTTTATCATCACCGCTCAACGCTTTTGCTGCACAAGTATAGCCGTCTCCATTCATATCAGAACAGTCATCTTCGCCGGAATGAGGCTTAATACCTTCTGTTGTAATATCAAACACAAATACATCAATACCCATTCTATTTGGCTTTTTTGTACCGTTTGTGTCAACAATCAACAATCCGCACAAATAAATAGTTTCTTTTTGAACATCTTCGCTTTTTTTCGTATATTTACATCCGGAATAAGTATTAGAAGGGAACCACATCATTCCGTCAGTAGTTTGAAAAGAACTTGTATTATCTTTGATTGCAACAGTTGTTTCATCAATTTTAAAAGAATCAGAACCACTCCCTTTTAATGTTTTAATTTGGTAATCATCAGACAAAAAACCAGTCTCCGCTGCTACATTCATTTTTTGTTTAAAAATCGTTGAAATATTCTCAGAAGAACTGTCAACAAAAACCCTGCTTCCATCCTTCGTTTTCCAGTATAACGCCGGTCCGTTTTCCGCTTGTATTTGAGCAAAAACGTTCGCTATGGACGAATAAGCCTTTTGTAATAAAGACAAATTGGCTGACTTATCTGCCGTTTCTTTTAATGAAGGGATTGTTAGTGTAGCAATTACTCCTATAATCATCAAAGTTAAAAGAACTTCTGCAAGCGTAAATGCATTTGTTTTTTTTGAAAACATATATTCTCCTTTAAATTTAATTATTTTCCCATATATACTGAACAATCTTTTTGATATTCGTACAACCAAGGCATTTTTTTATGTTTTATGATATAAGAGGTGCAAGCCCATGAAGAATTTTTGTCATTAACACCATCACCCATTGCATAAATGCCAAAATCACCCGCTTTGGTTTTGTTATCGTCCCCACTGCATAAATGACCTATGCGAAATCCTTGAATATCAATGCCTATGGTGTTAGGCGGCGCAGAACCGTTAACATCAATAAGTGCACAACCACCACCACAAGAATATCCACCATCATGAATTTCCCATGCCATTCCATCAGCTGTAAAAATAGTGGGTTTAAAAGTATTTTTTGTTCCGTTTAAATCCAAACGTTCCCAACTGTCGCTTCCATTAGGATTTTGCATAATATTCATAGATTGTTTAAACCAATTTAGCGTTGTTGGAGAAGAAAAATTCCAAGTTGATGCATCACCATGAACTGATTCCAAATTCGAAATTGCCGCAACAACCTCTGACATGGCTTTTTGTGTAGAAGCAACATATCTTGCTTCATCAGAATGGTTTTTTAGTGTAGGAACCGTTAATGCAGAAACAACACCGACAATAATTAATGTTAACAGAACTTCTGCAAGGGTAAATGCTTTCATTATCATATCCTTTTTCATAAGAGATTACATCCTATTTAACTTTGCGGACAAGCATCCATTGATGTTTTCAGCCAAGGCATTTTATTGGTTTTAAGAACATATTTTGTACAATTGCTTTCCGGTTCTATTTTATCATTTAACATATAAAATCTGTGTATATCAACCCCTTCTACATTCGGAGGATTTGAGCCATTAACGTCAAGTGTAACAGCAATTACATCTTTGCTATCATAAGAAACCTTATTAACACTCCATGTAAAACCATTATTTGTCTTAAAATCATAAGTTGTAGCACCAACGTCTTCACCATTTATTGATGAGGCATTCCAAGATTCTGAGGTGTATGGAACGGTATCTATAACTGAAGAATAATATTGTTTTATAGTATTTATATCAGACAAATCCCAAAATTGCACATCGCCATATTTGGTTTCTAGCCTTGCTGTTGCATCTGAAACATCAGCAAAAGTTTTTTGAGTAAAAGCAACATACTTTCGCTCGTCAGCATTGTGCATTACAGTAGGAATAGTCATTGCCGCAACAACCCCTATAATTACTAAAGTAAGAAGTGTCTCCGCCAACGTAAATGCAGATAACTTAAATAACTTAACCATCATTGATCCTTTAATTAACAATACTAAGCAGCATTTAAAGATGCAAATAAAACATTTGCCCTATCTAAAATTTCATCTCTATATTGCATTATTGTACTTACATCAATACCCAATTGCTCTTTAACCATGTCCTCATCAAACACTTCGGGTTCATCATGTGAAATTTTATTAGCAACATAAACCAATGTGCTAACTTGAGGCATAGATGAAGCTAAAGGTTCATGGTGATACTTTATACAATTTGCCAGTAATATCGATAACTTCCATTTTTTAGCAAGCAAAAAGCCCATATCTGCATGATTTGTCTCAAAATATTCATTCTCAACTTCAAGAATATCCTGACCGTTCTTAACTGCTGTTTTAACTTTTTGATACGTCATTGTATCAACAATATTTAACAAAATTTTGCCAATATCATGCAAAAAACCTATAGTAAAAGCATCACCGGCATCAAGAAGTCCTGTTTTTTCCGCAAGATATTCACACGCAACAGCACATCTTATAGAATGTTTCCACATATCTTTTCCGCCCTGAGAAGTAAGCATGGGCTTCATTGCTACTGCGATAACAATATTTTTTGTTTGAGTCATACCCAAAAGTGCTAACGCTTTTCCGACAGATGAAATTTCTTGAGCAAATCCGTAATATGCAGAATTAACAAGCTTTAACACCTGTGAAGTCAAAGCCTGATCATATGCCATAATTTCAGACAACTCTTTTGTTCCCGAAGTATCATCTTTAATAATACCCAATGCCTTCACAATTACATTTGGCATTGCCGGAATTTCTTTTATCTTATCCAATACTTGTTGTGCGTTCATAATTTTTATACCTGCAAGTGTTTCTTAATTGATATTAGACTTCCGCCGGCTCCAAAACCGACTGCAATTACAAATAATGCCAATATAACAACATTATTTGCCAATAACGGAGGCGGAACCATGAAAAACTCATGTACTTTCAACAATCCGTTATGTACGGCATTCAATGGTAGCAAAGAAATTAATGCGCCAACAAAACCGTAAATTGCCCCTTGTAATATCAATGGGATTTTGATATACCAGTTACTTACGCCCATCAATCGCATAATTTCTATTTCTTCTTTACGTGATTGAATTACCAATTGTATTGTATTATTTATTATGGTGATTGTCAAAGCTGCCGTAAGAATTACTACAACAAGAGTAATTGTATGTACAACATTGTTAAACATTTGCATTTTTTTTGCTATATCTTTTGCATAATTAACATCATGTACCCCAAGAGTTCCTTTAACTTTATCGTATACAGCAGTAATGTTTTCCGGCTTATCAACCTTTACGTGCAACGTATCAGGCAGCGGATTTTCCATGTTTGCAACATCAAACTCTCTTTTTAAGTCAGCCCAAGATTTCTCCTTAGGTATTATTTTTACTCGCTCAACATGTTCATACTTTCTGATATCTTTTGCCAATTCCGAAGTATTTGCATTAGATTTAACATACACGGAAATTTCTAAAGCATTTCCCAATTCATGAACAAAAGTATTAAGAGAAATAGTAAACCTAAATAAAGAGCCAAAAATAGTTAATATCGCAGCCATTGTCGTAATAATCGCAAGATTAATCCAACCGGTTCTTTTAATACCATAGATAGTTTCTAATGCAATTCTATAGACAATTCTTAACTCTTTAAGCCAATCTTTCGGAATATGCTCTTTTACTTTCTTTTTTATTAATGCTTTTGTTGATTCATCACTCATATTAAACACTCATTATATTATTCATACGTACCGGCTTGAACATCACGAACTATTTGACCATCCTCCAATGTAAGCACTCTTTTTCTAAAATAATCAACCATTGCGTGGTCATGTGTAGAAACAATAACCGTTATGCCTTTAAGATTAATTTGCTCCAAAATTTGCATAATTTCCATAGAATTTTTCGGGTCAAGGTTTCCCGTAGGCTCATCAGCAATAAGCAATGGTGGACCATTAACAATTGCTCTTGCAATAGAAACTCTTTGCTGCTCACCACCGGAAAGTTCTGATGCTTTTGCATTCATCTTTTCATGAAGACCTACTACTTTTAAAGCACCCATAACTCTTGCAGCTATTTCTTTAGAACTCATGCCCAATGTTCTAATTACATAAGCACAATTATCAAAAACGCTCTGATTCATAAGCAGTTTATAGTCCTGAAACACAATCCCCATACACCTTCTCAGGTTTGGAACTCTTTCTGCCGGCAACGCAACAATATTAGAATTACCAATCATAATTGTCCCTGCCGTAGGAATTTCTTCTCGGTATAAAAGCTTTAACAAAGTAGATTTGCCCGCACCCGATGAACCTGTAATAAATACAAATTCACCTGACATAATATCGAGATTAACATTACGCAAAGCATAATTATTTTTATATTTTTTTGTAACACCTCTGAGTTGAATCATATTTTAACCTTCTGCTCACTAGGGGTGAAATTATACTCCCCGAATCTTTTCGTTTATAGTTTCCATTATAACCTGAATAAGGAACAATGGCAAAGTTGGAAATATCCTCTTAAATCTCGAAGGCTCTTTTATAGTACGATACAACCATTCAAGCCCAAGTTTTTGATAAATTTTCGGAGCTCTTTGCACAACTCCCGACCACACATCAAAACTTCCGCCAACTCCTATAAATATCGTGTTTGGCATTTCTTCTTTAAGCTCAGATATAAACATCTCTTGTTTTGGTGACCCCAAAGCAACAAACAATACTCGAGGGCTAATTGCTTTCAGTTCTTCTTTAATAGTTTTTTCTTCAGATTCTAAAAAAAATCCGTTTCTGATATAAGTAATATTAATATTTTCACATTCTTGACGCAAATTTTTAGCAGCCTGTTGAATAATTTCTTCTTTTGCACCGAACATCCCTACTGAATACCCATCCAATGCACATATTAAAGCAATTTTCTTTGCAAACTCGACACCCGGAATTGTCTCTTGGTTTATCCCTTTGATTTTTAACGCAATTTTGATACCTACACCATCAGGTACAGTCAAACCTGCATTGTTCAAAACCCGACCGAATTTATCATTTTTATTACCTTGCATAATCATTTCAGGATTAATGGTAACTATATGCAAACCTTTATTTTCTCTCAAATGTTGGTGTACATGCTGCAATGCTTCGTCAAAAGAAAATAAATCAACCTCAAAACCCAAAACAGGTTCTTTTTTTACTTGTAAATTAACCATAATATTATAATTATATAGGCTATTGCTATAATAATCAAGAAATAATGATTTACAAAACTGCACTCTATTTAGTTGATTGAATTATTATCACAATTTTAATAAAATAATTATTATGGATAATTTATCTGATAAAATATCAACTCTGCAAAAAAACTTTTATGATCTTAACAGTTTATTTGAGTTAAGCATAATATCAACTCAAGCTGATTCTATTGAAGATTTAATAGAAAAAGTATCCGAGTTTATTTCACAATCTCTAAATATAGATAATGTGAGATTTTTTATTCACCATGAAAAAATATATTACATGGTGTCCCGTTCAAATCCCAATGATCACGAATATTTTCAATTTGAAAATGATGATGAAGGATTCTGGGAAGTTTTAAGCAAAAACGAATTTATAAAAATTTCTGATAATAATGGACAACCCATATACAAATCTTTTTGGGATAAATATCAATTAAAAGACATGAATTGTTCATATTTCAAACTTTTTCAAAAAGATTCAATACCATACTTTATTGCAGCAATTGGGAACAAAACTGACGGCTCTGATTTTACAAATGCTGAACTTACATATCTAAACAAAGTATTCAATTATATCGGTCCGATTTTAATTAAATACATAAAAAGACGTAATCAAGAAAATGATTTAAAAAAACTGCAAAAATCGCTTCATAATATTTCAATTCTTTATAATATTTCTCAAGCGGTTAACTTTATTGATGACTTAAAACGATTGTTAAGAGTTATTTTAAATAAAGCATTGGAAACAATTGATGCTGAAAAAGGCTCATTGATGCTATACAATTTTGCGGAAAACATATTGCAAACCAAAGTTGTGTACGGACTTGCAGACAAAAATCTTGAAACAGAAATCAATAACGGGCTTGTGGAATGTTCAAAAATCAAAGTAGGTGAAGGTATAGCAGGTACGGTTTTTGTAGAAAAAAAATCAATTATTTCAAACCTTGGTCAAAATGACCCTCGTTTTATTAATAACGGACAGGAATTGAATGTAAACTCACTGCTTTGTGTGCCTTTGATTGCAAAAGGTGAACCAATAGGTGTTATTAATATTTCGAACAAATTAAACGGCAAGTTATTCAATAAACAAGATTTGGAGTTTATTGAAGCACTTGCAAATCAAGCTGCAATTGCAATAGACAATGCAAAATTATATGAACTTGCAACAAAAGACGGTCTTACAAAACTCTATATTTACAGACATTTCTATACACTTTTGGAAAATGAAATCAAACGTTCCTCAAGATACAACCACGAAATGACTCTGTTAATGATGGATATTGATAACTTCAAAAGTGTTAACGATACATACGGACACCCTGTTGGAGACCAAGTCTTAAGAGAAATTGCAAGCTGTATTTCTCAAACAATAAGAAAGATTGATATTGCTTCCAGATACGGTGGTGAAGAATTTACGGTAATTCTTCCCGAAACCAACATAAATGATTCAAAAATTATTGCAGAAAGAATCAGAAAAAATATCAGCAAAATTAAAATTAACGTTAAAGACAATATAAATATCTGTCCGACTGTTAGTATTGGTATGAGTGAATATCCATCTTGTGCATTGGATGAACAAACTCTTATCGAGCTTGCCGATGTTGCCCTGTACAATGCAAAAAACAATGGCAAAAATTGTATTTGTGAATACAATCCTAACACAGGCTGTACCTTAATCCCAAGAGTTGAAGAATAGTATAAACATCAGTCCCATCTGGGGAATATTATGCAACGAGAACTATCTGTGATAGTTTTCATTATTTATTATTTTGAAGGCTCTGTAAATTTGTTCATATAACAAAACTCTGATAAATTGGTGGGTAAAAGTCATTTTTGAAAAGCTCAGCTTAAAATCAGCTCTGTCCCTGACTGACCGACTTAAACCGTTTGCACCGCCTATAATAAACACTATTTCATTATGTCCTTCATAAGAAAGTTCTTTGATTTTTTGCGCAAAGCCTTCTGAAGAAAGCATTTTGCCTTCAATTTCCAAAGTTATTACATAAGAATCCGACTTAACAGCTTGCAAAATCTTTTCACCTTCAAGCTCCATATATTTTAAAGCAAGATTTTCATCTTTAATATCTTGTGCAGGAATTTCACACAATGCCAAACTGCAATAAGCACCAAGTCGTTTTTTGTATTCTTCAATGGCTTCTTTTGTGAATTTTTCTTTAATTTTACCAACTGCAATAATTTTTATATTCATTTTTACTGTCAATTGATTCCTAAAAATTATACCCTGCCATACATATCTTCAAAGCGAACAATATCTTCCTCATCAAGGATATCACCTTTTTGAATTTCAAGAATTTTTAACGGCTCATCATAAGGGTTTTGCAAAGAATGTTTTTCTTCTACTGCCAAATCAATGCTGTCACCATTGTTTAGTTCAAAGAATTCTTCACCCTTAAGGACTAATGCCTTACCTTCAACAACAACCCAGTGCTCGCTTCTATGATGATGTAGTTGTACGCTTAATTTTGCTCCTGGATTTACATAAATGCATTTTGTAAGGAAACCTTTACCCTCATTCAATACAGTATAATACCCCCAAGGTCTGTATACTGTTTTGTGACTGTACTGAGTTGCATCATTTCTTTCTTTTAAATAATTTACAATCCTTTTTACGTCCTGTGCCCTGTGTCTGTCACAAACAAGAACAGCATCTTCCGTTTCAACAACAACAGTATCTTTTAACCCAATAGTTGTTATTAATTTTGAAGTGGAATAAATAACGGAATCATGACTGTCTAAATCAATAACATTGCCGTTAACGTAATTACCTTTTTTATCTTTTTCGGAAATATCATAAACAGCTTCCCAAGAACCGACATCCTTCCAATCACACTCCAAAGGAATCATCGCAAGCTTTTTAGTGTTTTCCATAACAGCATAATCAATAGAGATATCAGGCATGTCTTTATAATTTTGATAAGGTGCAGTTGGTGTTTGCGATGAAATTTCGGTATTTTTAATAATATCAAAAATTTCTTTGTTGTATTTCTTCAATTCAGACATCATTACAGATGCTTTAAATACAAACATACCACTATTCCAATAATATTTATTGGAATCCACAAACTCTTGTGCTGTTTCCAAATCAGGTTTTTCGACAAAAGACTCAACTTTCATTCCGCCTGAGGCAATTGTTCTGATTTTCCTGTTATTCTTAGCACGAATATACCCCATTCCAACATCAGCTCTATCGGGTCTTACACCAAATGTAACTATATAATTCTCTTTAGCAAGCTTTATACCAGCACTGACTGCAGCACAATATTTTTCATTTTCCGTAATCAAATTATCTGAAGGAACAGCAACAATAATGGTATCATCTTTAATACCTTTATCTTTTTGCAATTTTTCTATGTACTTAATTGCAAGTGCTATTGCAGGTGCAGTATTTCTTCCTTCAGGTTCTGTTATAACTCTATAACTTGATTTCCGGCAAAACTTTTCTTGCATTTCTTTAAGTTGAGTTTTAACCATGCCTTCCAGCTTAACATTAGTAATACTAAGAATATTTTTATCATCAACACAGTTTACTAATCTAATAAAAGCAGATTGAAACAAAGTATAATCATCATCAAGCTTCATCAGTTGTTTTGGGTGAATTTCCCTGCTTAACGGCCACAATCTGCTACCCGAACCACCTGCCAATATTACTGCATAAACATTGCTAACATCCATAAATACTAACTCCTGCCAAATGGCAAACCGAAAATCGGCTTCTACTTATCTTTAGTTTTATAAAAAGTATATAGTAAACCAAGCAACGAGAAAAGATTTTATAACATCTTTACAGTGACAAAACTTAATATTACATGATTATACATAAAGATAAAACTGTCATTCAAATTTAGAAAGTAGGTTGGGGTTTCTACCACAAAAGCAAGACTGCATGCGATTTCGCCTTAAGAACATAGTTATTGCCAAAAACACAAATTTTCACGACAAAAATTAAAATTATCAATAAAAAAAAGCCGTCCATTGAGGCCGGCTACTAGACTTGGGGAGGAGGTTTGCCAGACTGTTTGTCTGACAATATAGTAGTCGGCATTTATAGTTAAAAACTTTAATAATATCATCTATATGGTTTACATTTATTAATCAATTCGCATCAAAATTTACGCAAATCCATCACCTTTTGCAAAGCAAGACCTTTACTTATAGTTGTATAAGCCTTCATTATACCCTCAAGGCAATTTCTCGCCTCACCACACAAATACAGCATGGCGCCCACATTCATTGCAACAACATCCAGTTTTGCATCTTTAATTTTTCCGCTAAAAATATCCATAACAAGATTTGCATTGTACTCTGCTGTTGCCCCTCGTAACGAAAGTATTTCTGCCCTTTTTATACCAAATTTATCGGGGGTAATTTCAAACTTTTCAATCTCACCTTCATTAAGTTCCAAAACCGTTGTTTCTGAACAAATACTAATTTCATCCAACAATGGATTTTGTGCATTTACGACCATTGCACGTTTAACATTCAAAAACTTTAATAATTCTGCAATATTCTCTGCCATCTCAGGAATAGATGTACCAACTAACTGATAAGAGGGCAATCCTGCAGTGATAAGCGCATCTGTAACATTAAATACAGACTTTTGGGCAATTTCTTTTCTTATTTCAAAAAGCTTATTTTCAATAGGATTAAAATGTTGTGCAGAAACAAAACAAATGCCTGAATCTAAAAATTGCTTTTTAGCCTCCTGCTCTGTATAACATGCCGGTACCCCTAAAGCTTTTAAAAAATCCAAATTGCCTGTTTTTTCAATAATAGCAGGCATTACTTTTTTTACAACTTTTGCACCTGCCGCCGCTGCAACAATTGCTGATGCGGTTGATATATTAAAAGTTTCTTGAAAATCTGCACCTGTACCACTGCAACTCAAAACATCCTCGTTAAAATGCAATAAAACAGACTTTTCTCTGATTGAATCAACTAAAAACTTTAACTCATCAAGCTCAACACCTTTAATTGTTAAACCCAATATTAACGCACCTATTTGTGAATCAGTTATTTTATTCTCAAAAATTCCGTTAACAAACAGATTAACATCATCTGATTTCAAATGTTCTTTATTTAATAGCTTACGAATTACATTATTAACCATATATATATTATTAAAACAAACAAAAACAAAATAATGTTAACGATTGTAACGAAAAACATAAGATTTGAAATTATATATATTGTAAATACTTTATATATATGTAAGTAAAATAAACAAGAGGTTAAAAAACTAAGTATGTCGCTGTGTCCCAACAACGCTATAGATAAAAAGCTTGCAAAAATGTATGCCGAAAAAGTGACGGTTAACCTTGATAACAGGTCAACACTTGATCCGGAGGATTTTTGGAAGACGATGCAAATGATTGCTGTAGCAAATAAAGCAATGATGCATCTAACATAAATTTAATCTAATTAATACCTATACCCCTATATTTTAAGGTATTAAATATTGGAGATTTTGGAGTTTTCCCTATTAGTCTAGTTTTGCCTGAGATTACCTCAGGTTTTTTTTTGCTTATTCAATACAATTACAAATCAAAATCAAAGATTATCGCAACAAAGCCGTTTTTAAAAGTTCTGCGTATCTTGCTTTTTCTTCACTATTTAGCAATCCCTTTTTAGCAACATGTAAATGATAAATACCTTGTGGGGTATAAACTATTCTGGCAAGTTCTGTTTCTTTTCCATTATCAAAATTCCATTCATAAAAAATCTCAGAGTTACTTTGATTAATAATCTTTTTAACAAAAGTTTTTCCTGAATTTTTTGCAACAGTCTCTATCGCACCCGTATGAGTTTTGTAATATTCTTCCAATGTAGTTTTGAAATTGTCTGTTTGAACAAAATATTGAACCGTTACAAGCTGTGTCCACTTATAATTTTTAACATCTTCACCTTTTAATCCATACTGAATAACTTGTGATTTTGCATCTTTTTGCTCAGATTGTTTTTCCCACAATTTTGAATCCAATGCCAAAACAACTTCACCTGTTTGTTGTTTTTCAGTTAAAGTTTTTCCCTTTGCATGAGCATTTAAAATTTCATTTTTAAATCTTTCTTTTGCTTCTCTTTGTGCAATAGGGTCTTTTAAAGCATATGATGTTTGTTCTTCTTTTACTTCTTTCAACAAGTTTTTATAATACAATTTTTCCTTTCCACCCATAGATTCTAATGTCACAGCTGTTTCATAAAAGTCGATAGCCGTTTGATAGTCTTTTTGTTTCCTCTTTACATCAGCAAGCAACACATACGCATTCCAAGAATCAGGGAACAACCGTATAGCGTCCTGATAAGTTTTTTCTGCCTTTTTTAAATCTTTATTATACGCATAACTTGTACCCAAATAGCAAATTGCACTATATGAATCAGGTTTATACTCCAATGCATTATTAAAGCTAACAATAGCTTCATCGTATTTTTTTTCGTTATATAAACGTATGCCTTTATCATATTCCTGATGAAAATTCAGTACAGCACAACCGCACTGCGTCAACACAACAATACTTACCAAAAAGCAAATTAATATTTTAAAAATTTTGCTAAACATTACCACCTCTGCTCACAATTATAATAACCGTTTAAACACAAGGCAATAATTATTTGATGTATTTTTGAAGTAAAAGTTTTTTAAAAGCACGTGCATTCACTGCTTCAGGTTCAATTTCCAACAATTTATCCAAATATGACAATGCGATTTTATAATTCCCAAGTTTTTTATGTGCTGCCGCAATCGCATATAATGCATTCAAAAACTTTTCATCCAATTCCAATGCTTTTTCCAAATCTTTAACCGCAGTCATAATATCAGGATTTTCTACATCTTTTCTGCTTAATGTAATTTTGGCTCTGTTGTAATAAGCATCTGTCATTTTAGGATTAAGCTGCAATGATTTTGTGTAATCAAGCATTGCATTGTCAAAATTTTCCATTGCCTGATATGCAACCGCTCTGTAAAAATATGGTATTTCCCAATCATTTCTTAGTTCAATTGATTTATTTATTTTTTCAATTGCAGCTTGAAACTTGCCACAATTTATATCATATATTCCTTCATCAAGGTGCTTTTTATAATCCGGCATAGTGTTCTTTCTTGTATATTTTTATTATTTATATAATTATCTCAAAAAAACATTAAATTCAAATTCTCTGTCAGACATATCGGTATAATTTTTTTAGTTTAATAAACACGTTGAGTTTTCGTTGTTATTGTGAACGGTACTGTTTGTTGCGAGGTGAAAACAAGGGATTCGATTCCCCTGTGTATCTATTGAAATAAAAAAAATTGGTGGAGACGAGGGGAATCGAACCCCTGTCCGAAATGGAATGCAGCAAACATCTACGAGCGTAGGAAACTTTTATCTCGTTTTAGTATGGAAAATTCCCTCAACCTAAACTAAAACAAAGCAGTTTTAAAAGATACGCTTTTTGAGAAGAAGCTTGATGCGGTTAATTCTCATCCCCGCACTGCGTCTTGCATAGTGGACCCTGCACAGCGGCAAGCTGGCCATACAGAGTGGGCATAGTTCAGTCTGTCGAACTATCGGTTACTAGGCAGCTAAAGCTGCTGCTCTTCTGCCGAAATTGCCTTCGATAACGTTATTGTTAGCGTTTAATTTAAATTGCTCGTTGATAACCGAGAACAGCGCTCGGACTCGCAGCCTGATACAAACTATCACCCCGTCAAATCCAAAACGTCCCCATGCTTATATTTCAATGTACGATTATATTTCCATTATAGCACATTGAATCATTTTTTAAATATTTATTCATTTATATACGTATCGACTAATTTTGCAATTTTTCTTTTTAAATTTTTATCTTTAATATTGTTAGACAAGGTTCTATACACAAACTCTTTGTTCTCTTTTTCAACATTAGAAAGTTTATAAATCATTCTGTCATGCAGTGCAGTGTTGTTTATTCTAGCCAATTTCAAATAGTAATCACAGAATTTATCTTTAGGCAGCAAATGAACAAAACTTGCAAGATGCTCTACTGATTCGGGCAAAGCAAATCTTGCCGAAATATCATAATATCTTTTTATACGGTTCGGCAAAATTTCCGAACGCATTGTTTGTAAATCATCTTTTACATTTTCATCACGGTGCTTCATTGCCAATAAAGGTATTTCGTTAAACAAAACAACCTGAGTAATAACATCGTTTGTTCTCACCAAATCATTAAAATACAAAATGGCATCATTATACGGCAAATACTTCAATACATATCCCAAAGCCCTATCAACCAAAGGGTCATTGAGTTTCATGCATTCTTCAATATAATAATTTTTATTTGGCATATGCTTAATGCTCATCGCCAAACCGGCATTTTTTTGGCTTTTGTCTAACTTCTTGTCGTAATATAATCTCCACCATTCCTGTTCTCTGTATTTTTCCGGAGTATTTTTTATTTTATCTGCAACATATCTCGCTGTTTTGCTGCCGTTTTTCAATCTGTTAACTACACGGACACCGCCCCAGTCATAACTGTAACCTTTACACGTATTATGTTTTTTCTTTAAATCCTCATCCGTACATTTTAACCCCAAAGAATACGGATCAACAAATTTTGCAGGCAGTCTCACATCATCATCAACATATTTTATTACCATATAACCTGTATCCATACTACCAAAAAGGTATTTTCCTCTTTGTGTTTCATAGCCGGCCTGATTCATCCAATAAACAGCACTATTCGTTTCCGCATAGCAACCGTGACTTTTGTATGGCTGCCAATCAGGGCCTTTTATAAGATGATAAACCTTTATTACGTATTCGTCTTCACTCTCATCGGGGTTCCGTAAACCTACAATTTTGTATCCTGCACCTTTACCGCCTTTGCCAAGATATTCCAAATCAACATCATCCCATTGATATGCCAATTTGTATTTTACAAGTAAATCCTTTAAAAGCTTTTGAGTGGAGTTATTCCTTCGTTTGGTAATTTCCTCAATTGAGCTTACTTTTGTTTCATCAAAATTGCGAAGTTCTTCGGTAATTTTATCAAATACTTCATAAAATTCTCTTATACATTCTTCTCTTTTGTCTTTAGGAAATTTTGCCTGAATAAACTCGGGGATTTGACCTGACACAAGGCTCTTACCTTCTTTTTTTCGTTTGTCAACAAAAGGCTCAATATCTTTTTGACCGTCAATATAAGTACATTTTGACAATTTTTTTGTCAAACCGCCAAACGAAACAACATCGTTGTTAACGGGTGTATTTAAAGCAACTCCTAATGTTTGGCTATCCTTTAAAGGTGATACATTTCTTTTGCGAGGTAAAGGGCTATGCAAATTAAGACTTACAATCATTATATATTTTCTCAAATTTGTAATACGTTTATACAATAAACAAACATAGTATTGTTTGTCGAAAAAAGCACCGTTATTAACATAATTTTACAAACTAAGAAACAATATCAATAAGAATCTTGTAAAACATTCGTACGTCTTGCTCTTTTGCAATAGTTAAAACCTGATTTATATCCGTTATTAATTCGTTTTTAGATTTTGCGTGCAGATTTTGAAATAGAACATAGGGCTCAACTCCCAAAATATCTGATATTTTAGTAAGTAAATCCAAAGAAGGAAAATTCACGCCACACTCTATCCTGCTTAAATGTTTGGAATCTATACCTGCTTTTTCTGACAAACTTTCTTGCGTAAACCCCTTTAACTTACGCAATTCTTTGATTCTTTTTCCTAATAATTGTTTTTGATACATAGCTTTCTCTATTTTTATTATCCAAACATTATTCGGAATAAAAAACTGTATTATTTATCAATATTACAAGATAATATTGACATTTAAAATAGATACATCTACAATACACATAGAGTTTTAGTGCAAATTTCAGCGTTATATATCAAGAATGGTTTTAAGAAAGTAAAAAAATGTCCTCAACACCCAAAGTGTCAATAATAATTCCATGCTTTAACCAATGTAAATATATTGGTGAAGCAATTACCTCTGCTTTAAACCAAACCTACGCAAATATTGAAATCGTAATTATAAACGATGCCTCAACCGATGACAGCAAAAGCATAATCGAAAATTTTGCACAAAAATATAAAAATATAGTTTTTTTGAACAATGAAGAAAATAAAGGTGTTGTTTATTCCAGAAATACAGCGATAGATGCAGCATGCGGTGAATACATTTTGCCGCTGGACGGAGATGACAAAATTGAGCCGACTTATGTAGAAAAAGCCGTGAAAATTTTACAAAACAATCCCAAAATCGGAATTGTGTATTGTAAAGCTAAATTATTCGACAGCAAACACGGTGAATGGAAGTTACCCGAATTTTCGGAAACAGAGATTTTATATCAAAACTGCGTTTTTTGTTGTTCACTCTTTAGAAAATCAGATTTTGAAAAAGCCGGCAAATATAAAGAATATATGAACAATGGACTTGAAGACTGGGATTTATGGTTATCTTTTTTAGAAGCAGGGTTAAAAGTCCACAAGATAGATGAATTTTTGTTTAATTACAGACAACTGTCTTCAAATACCAGAACAGACATGACTTGGGAAACAGCTAAAAATCTAAGACTTGAAATTTTAAAGAATCATCTCTCGCTTTATACAAAAAGTGAAAGTTTTGTGGATAAAGTTTTTCGTTCACCGCTTAGGAAGATAAAAAAATACAAGAAGTTATTTTTTATTTTACTATATATTTCAATTTTGGAATTTATTTTTATTTTAGTAATTATTTTAAACAACTATGCAAGAGGTTTGATAAATGGATAAATTAGTAAGTATTGTTTTGCCAACATATAACGGTCAAAAATACATTAAAGATGCAATAGACAGCGTATTAGCCCAATCATATCAAAATTGGGAGTTAATTATAGTAAATGATTGTTCACAAGATAATACTTTGAAAATTATTAATGAATATGCACAAAAAGATTCCCGAATCAAAATTATAAACAATGATGTTAATAAAAAATTACCGGCATCACTCAATATAGGTTTTGAAGCAGCAAAAGGAGAATATTATACATGGACAAGCGATGACAATATGTATAAACCTGATGCACTTAAGTATATGGCTAATTTTTTGGACAATAATCCACAAACAGATTTAATATCTTGTAATTATGACTTAATAAATGAAGATAATACAAAAACTACATTAAAAGCTATCACACCAACAAGAAATGTTTTAAATAATCTGTTTTCTTGTAATGTCGGAGCCTGTTTTATGTACAGAAAAGAAATTGCACAAAAAACAGGTCAGTATGATGAAAATATGTTCTGTGCAGAAGATTATGACTATTGGTGCAGGTTGGCTTTGGTTGGAAAAATTTCGTATTCTGATGAAAATTTATATATATATCGTTATACCCCAACCAGTCTTACTTCGACACGACAAAATGAAATAAAAAAGAAGACAATTGAAATTCAAGAAAAATATGCATTAAAAACTTTAGAGCAACTGCAATACTCGCAAAAAGACAGTACAAAAATTTTAATAAAACTTTTTAAAAATACAAATTGTTCAAGTTTTGTAAAACAATCATTAAAAATCAACAAATTGTATACAATAAAATATTTATCAAAAACAATAATAACTATATTGGCTCAAAAAATTTTTTCTATAAAGAATGTAAACAATAAAAAAGTTTTAAGAATATTCGGTTTAAAAATAACATATAATACAAAATGCAACTTTAAAGATAGGCTTATTATATGGGGATGGTGGCAAGGGAAAAATCTTGGTGATCAATGGATAAAATCCTGTATGCAGCGACTTTTCCCAAATGCTGTTTTTGTATATACAACAGAAAAAAGAATAAACAAAGCCGGTTTTATAATTTGCGGTGGTGGTGGTTTATGGCATGATGATATTCATAAAGTCTTTAAACAAAAAATCAAAAAACCTTTTGGGGTAATAGGTCTTGGTGCTGAATTTGAATTTCCCGATAAAAAAGCAAATAAATTAAAAGATAAGGCTAAATTTTTCTATGTTCGTGACCAATATTCACTTTCTTGTATGCATATTAATGATGTTCAGCCATCTGTTGATATCACTTTTTCTTATCCGCTCAAATGGATGGAACAAAACGAACTTAATACAAATAATTTGTTTTTTGTATGGAGAGATGGAAAAATATTTAAAGAATATAATTTAGAAAAATTTATAAATTACGGACATTATAAAAATAATTTAAATGATTTTGAAAAAATAATTTCAGCTAATTTTAACAAAATAATATATGATGATTTTCAAGTATATGCCGATAATATTGAAAAAAGGATAGAAAATTGCGGATTTGTTATTTCAGGCAGATATCATGGGATTATTGCCGCAATACACAAGGGAATACCCTGTATAGCTATTGATATTTGCCCTAAAATTCGTGCTTTAATGAATGATTGCGGTCTGAATGAATATTGTATAAAAATGGATGAAGCTGATAAACTGGATTCTTTAATAAAAAAAGCAAAAGAAAACACTGAAAAGATAAGGCAAAAACAGTATGAATACAGAAAAAATGCAATAGAAACAATAACCCAAAATATCAAATTTGCAAAAAAAGAAGTAAATAAGTATATAAAACCGTTTTCACATTTAAAAGGCATTCATTATGGAGCGTATTGGATGGGACTAAATGATGTGGTTAATGTTATGTCAGACGATATGTCCGATTTGTGCAATCTTATAAAAATTGACTTAAAGCTATATAGCAAGAAAAAAGATAAACGTATAAAAAAATCAATAAAAACAGATAACGGACAAATCAATTATATTGATACAAAAAAATTAATAAAAGATATAAAAAATTTTAAACCTGATTTTATTATATTAAACTCAGGCGGAATAACTTTAGAACAAGATGGCTTTGACTATTGCAAAAACAATAATATTAAATTGATAGGAATATCCTTGTCAGATCCTGATGTATATCCGTATAACGGTGCAATTTATGCTGATAAATTTGATATATATTACACAAATTCAAGATATTCATTAGAGAATCAATACGATAAAAATAAAGTTAATATAAAATTACTTCCTTTTGCTGCCAGCACAAAACATCATTACTTTATGCCCGAAATAGAAAGAAAATACGATATTGTTGTTATAGGACATGCAAGAGAGGACAGAAAAAAAATCATAAAAAATTTATCTGCATTAAATTACAAAATCGGATTATATGGAAACGGTTGGGAAAACGGACAAGGGTGTGTTAACGGTATTAATCACACCAAAGCCATTAATTCAGGTAAAATTTATCTTTCCTTTGCCAAAACTGTTGCCGGTTATAACAATGTCAAGGTAGGGTTATTTGAAGCACTTGCTTGCAATACTTGTGTTGTCACTCAACACATGGACGAATTAAATAATTATCTTAAAATTGGCGAAGAAATAGTTTGTTATAATTCCGAGGAAGATTTAATTGTAAAAATAAAGTACTATTTAGAAAATGATGTTGAACGTGAAAAAGTGCAAAAAGCATCATATGAAAGATTCTTAAAAGAACATACTTATCAACATAGAGCAATCAAAATACTAAAAGATATTGAAAAAATAAAGGGCGAATAATGAAAAATACAGAAAAAGCGGAGAACTGGTTATATTCCTGTGCCTATAACGGATTTGCACATTCGTACAATGTTGAAAAGGAACAATGGGTAAAAGAATATCCTGAAGTTACAGGTTATTTGTTAGATTATATGTGTGTAAACAAACATAATTAATCAAGAAACTTATGCTTTATGGAATGGACCCTTCTCAGGCACTAATGTGCAATTTAATAATATATTTTAACAACACGCCGTATGAATTGTTCATGCGGCTTTTCTTTAATCATAACTTATTAAACAACCGTCTAATGCAACAAGTCAAATTTTTAGTCAATCTGTATAAACATGGGCATGATAAAAATACTTATTTTACTTTTTCTGTTAAAAATTCTCGGGTTATTTTGTGCTTAACAATTCCTACACAAAATATTACCTCCGATTGACCTATTGTAATATAATTTATTTTATTTTAAACAAATTTCATAAATTATTATACAAAAGAGATTAATATGAAAAAAATCAAAAGACAGCCCAAAATTACCCGAAACTTTCAAACCAAAAATTTGACAAAAGAACAATTCTTCAAACTTAAATCAACAAAGGTGTTAACGGCAGGCACCGGCAGAATTGCCGCAAAAACCTTGGTGAACCTTACCAACTCCGGTGTCGGAACAATAGGGATTATCGAAAATGAAAAAGCGGAACTTATCCTGTCTGAAATAGAAAAATACAATTACAACGCACTGATTAAAATACACAATGAACCACTAAATTCAATAAATGCGGATGCAATTATTCAAGAATACGACCTGATTGTAGACTGCTTGCCAAATTACGATTTAAAATTTCGGCTTAACGAGCTTGCCGTAAAGTATAACAAACCATTGATTTACAGCAATGTTACGGAGAATTACGTTCAAATAGCAATGATAATACCCCACACAACCGCTTGTTTAAATTGTATGTACTCGCCTGAAGATTTGGCAAACCATATTTATTCGCCTCAAACAGCAATTCTTTCAAACGCTGCATCAGCTATCCTTGCCGATATTGCAACGGATTTTATTTTGGGAAAAGGTCATTATTCCCCTGACAAGATGATAAGCTATTTTCATCCCACCCAAAAATTCAACCAAATTACACTAACAAAAAATGAAAATTGTCCTATTTGTGCAAAAATAAAAGCCTCTCTGTAACAGAAAGGCTCTTATTCTAAACTCTGATGTCAATTGGGGATTTTAACTGCTCAGCGGTTATTGTAGAAGGGTCTTGAGGCATTGTGTTAATTGCACCGGCCAAAAGCTGTAAAGCAATAGCACCTTCCTGTTTTTGTTGTGTCATGCTTAAACAAGCCATTTGCACACTTGCAGTTTGAGCGGCCATTTGAGAGTTTATTGAACTAATTGCATTAGACATAATTTATCCTCTGATAACCTACATGATATATATACCACATTGGGAATAATTTTAAACATTCATTTGATTGATTGTGAAATTATGGTTTTGCAAGGCGGATAAGGTCCGTTTTATGCACCTTAATGATTATTATTGTCATTCAGAAGGAGTAAAACGTCCAAATAGCCTCAAATTTTGTGTATTCAAGGCAAAGGCTAACTCATTTGTACCAACTTGTATAATTAGTTTTTCTTTCGCTCATTTTCTTTCTTTGCTAATTTTGTTAAGATTTATAAAAGTTGGAAAATGAAATGTTAATTTTTTTTCTTTACCCGTTTTGTAAAAACATAGGAAGTTTTAAAATATTTGTATGAAGTTAGATGTCGTTAATCTAAAAAATAATTTTCAAAAACCTGTGCAGGCTAATGTGCTAAGTAACGTATCCAATGCAGTAAATGAGCAAGATATATTGACGGCACCGACACAGATTAATCCTTCAAAGGTTGAAGAATCTATCTCAAGTGCTGCTTCAGACCCAATCAATGCCAAAGCTGCGGATTCGCTAAAGGCACAAACGCTTGCACAGGCTCCTATTCCTTACAAATTTGAACGTGATATCAATCTTGCTTTTTCCAATAAAGCTAAACTATATACTCTTGCAAACGGTCAAAAAGTTGTGGTTTTAGAAAAAAAAGGCCCGACGGTTTTAGAAACTTATTACAATGTTGGCTCGATGAATGAACCTGACGACAAAAGAGGTATAAGTCATTTTGAAGAACATATGGCTTTTAACGGCTCGCAAGACCCTAACGGTCACGGACTTGGCGCAGGTGATTTTTTTAAAATCGTAAACAAACTTGGCGCAATGACAAATGCATCTACAGGGTTTTCTCAAACAAATTATTTTATAACTTCCCAACTTTTAGGAAAGGGAAATGTTTTTGACACTTCTGTATATCTTCAATCACAACAACTGCAATATCCGAAGCATGCTGAAGATATGATTGAAAAAGAAAAAGGACCTGTTACACAAGAAATAAGTATGGTTGGCGACCTGCCCGAAAATGAAGCCTTAAACAAATGTATAAAAAATCTTTATAATATTGAAACAACTTCTCCGGACCTTGTTGCAGGTACAATCTCTAATATCAACAAATTAACAAGAAACGACACGCAAGAATACTACAATTTGTGGTACACTCCCGACAACAGCGTTACCGTTGTAACTGGTGAAGTCCCCGAGCAAGAAGCTGTTAATACTGTGGCAAAATACTTTAACAAAAGTTCTTATGTACCTGTACAAAATAGAAAATATCAAAACTTTATACCCCTTCAACAAACCATAAGAGTAGATTTAAAATCCCCAAAAGCTCAGTCAGGCACTGCTGTTATTGGTTTTAGCGGCCCTGCCAATAACTCCACGAAAGAAAATATCACAATGGAGGTTTTGTTAACCGCATTATTGGGTTATAAAGGCGCAAGAATAAGAAAAGAATTAAATAAAATCCAATCCTCAGCCGTTATGAATGTTGAGCGTGTAGGCAACAGACCTTTTGACCCAAAGGCTATTTTGATTGCATCGCAATCTACTCCTCAAAAAACCGAAGAAGTTTTGAAAATGATTTACAACGAGATTGGTAATATCCAAAGCAAACCGTTGTCGCAAGAAGAACTTTCTACGGCTAAAAACATACTAAAAATGACATTTTCTAAAATTTCAGAGGATTCGCAACAGTTAAATGCTATTTTAGGAAATGCCGTTTTGGATGATGATTTGGATTATGTTGAAAAATATTTAGAGCTTTTAGACAGTGTTACATCTGCAGATGTTTCCGCTTTTGCTCAAAAATATCTTGATTTAACCAAAGCCTCAATTGCAGTTGTTCATCCTGATTCATTAAGTGATTCCGATATTTCTCAAAATTATAAAAAAGCAAATAATACGGTTTCAGCAAAACCGACAGCAACTCCAAAAATTTCTTTTAAAGGTAATCCGGAAGACAAAAAATTTGATACTTCCAAAATTAAGCAATACAAACTTGCAAACAATATGGAAGTTATTTTAAATCCTAACCAATCTGATTTATCAGCATCTACAATTGTATTATCAGCAAATACACCCGCAAATGTAAAACCGGGTATCCCCTCATTATTGGCTATTATGCTTAACGAAGGTACTATCGACAAAAATTATGATGCTTTTTACAAGGATGTCCACAAAACAGGAATGAATCTAAAATTCGATGCAAATTACAACTCTATTAGTGCAGAAGTTGAATCATTGGCATCTGATTTTGAATATTCTCTGGATTTGATAAAAGAAGTTTTTACAAAACCCAGATTTACGGAAAGCAGTCTAACTTATGCTAAAAATCTACTTAAAGAATCCATTTTAAATATGCAAAATTCCGCAAGTGAGACTGCTTGCAAAGAATTATTCCCAACATTAAATGAGTTTGCAACCAAAGAGGAATTGCTTGCAGCTATAGAAAATATTACGCTTCAAGATATAATAGAGTTTTATAATTACATCAAAAACAATGCTATGGCAAAAGGTGTATTTACAGCACCAATAGAAAAAGATTCTTCTGTTGAACAAGCCGTTATAAATAAAATGTCCGTTGGTTTAAGAACATTTAAGCCTTTTAATATTCAACCTTTTAAAGTATATGAACCTATCCAAGAAAATAAAGTTATAACAAAAACTGAACCCAGAAATCAGGCTGATATTATACAGGCTTTTAAATTTAAAACAAGTTACAACCCCAAAGACCAGATGTCATTTTTATTGTTGAATACTATTCTTGGCGGAGGTCCGTCCTCAAGACTTTTTGAAGATTTGAGAGAATCTCAAAAATTGGCATATCGTGTAGAATCAAATTTAGATTTTGTCGGTGACACAGGAGTTATTTCTCTTGCTATCAAAACAACCACCGATAATCCGACAGAAAACATTCAGCTTTATGACAACGTAGAAAAATCACTTAACGGATTTAAAAAACATATTGACAAGTTTAAAAAGGAAAAGGTGTCACAAGAAGAATTGGATGCTGCAAAGCTAAGAATAAAAACCAAACTCCTTAATTCTATGGAATCTTCGGAAGGTAAAACAATGCTGCTTTCAAGTGCAAAAAGCAGCCCAACGGGTATAAATTCCGTTAACGAAAACATGAAAATTATTGATTCTATTACACCACAAGATATTCAAAATGCAGCAAATTACGTATTTGCAGGAAATTCAATTACCTCGATTCTTGCAAGCAAAAACACAATCGATTATTTTAATAATTGTCATATAATCAACTGACTCCACCCGCTTTTTGAACCTATGCAAAACCACAAGCCCATTTCTATTAATCGGCTTGACACATGCAACAAGTGTATAGAAGCACCCCATTAAAAAAACTATACTTAATTGTTTTAAAATGTCTAACTCAATCTTTCAAGAATTTTTTCGATTTTTTCTTTTTCTTCTTGAGGGATATCAAATTTAACATATTCTTCGTAATACTCTTTTGCATCTTGCAAGTCACCTCGAGCCATAAATAACATTCCCAAACGTTTATAGCCTAACGGAAATTTGTCATTAACCGCAATACTTTTTAAAAGGTTAGAGATAGCTTTATCCAACTCGTCATTGGCTTCATAAGCAAGGGCTGTTTGATAAAATATAAGTTCATTATCTTCAATATAATTTAAAACTTCTTCAAAGTTGGCAATTGCGCTGTCGTAATCACCAAGTTCAAAATATACCATACCCAAATCCCAGTTTGCGTCATAGTTTTTGGGGGCTAATTCCAAAACAGAATCTAATGCATCAATTGCATCATCATAACGTTTGTCTTCAATATAAATTCTGCCCAAGTAATGTCTTAATGCAACATTATCGGGAACAAGAGCAATTGCACCCTGCAAAGTTTCTATCGCATCCCACAGGCGGTTTTCTTTGTAATAAATATCAGCAATATTTATATAAGTTTCAACAAGCTTGTCATCAAGAAAAATAGCTTTTTTATAATATTCCTCCGCTTGGGAATTTTGTCCCAAATGCGCTAAACACAAACCTATATTGTTATACAAGTGTGCATTTTTGTTATCAAGCTCTAACAGTTTTTTAAATTCTTCAAGAGCGTTTTCGTAATCTCTTTTTTTAAAAAGCTCCATTGCTGCATTCAATTGTTCTTCAAATTGTTTATCCATCTTTTTATTATTTCCTTCTTTAATTTTTTATCATACTGAACTTGACATGTCCGTTTGCTAAAATTTTCCGCCCCTTAAATAATACTCAGAGCAATTCATTCCACTTGAATGATTATTGCATGTCTGTTCCAATTCGTCATTTGAAAGCTCTGAGCCAAATGCCTCAATTCTGCCTTTATATAAGTATAGTCCAAAGACATCTTCTCCGATTTTGTTTGGTTTTTTAGTACCGTTCATATCAAAAAGCGCAACCGCACAAGGCTCAGTTTCCGTACAACGGCAAGACAGCCACTTAAACGCAACTATGTTTCCGTTTTCCTGATAGGCAAACAATCTTGTATAAATGTTGGATTGCTTTGGTACATGTGCACCGTTTTTTAATCTGTAATTGTATGTTTTTAAAGAGTTTGTACTCTTACTCGTATCCACATTAAAATAAGGGTTTATAATTTTAAAGATTTCCGTTTCTTTGTCTTTGATGTTTTCAAAACATATTATTCCTATTTTTTGAGCATCACTGACATTGAATACTTCAAAGTTTGATTGCATTTCACCATAAAGTTTTTTCCAACCTGAGATTATTTTTGCCTCTTTTGTGTTGTTAAAGATTGTTGGAATGCACAGTATGACTGTGACAGCCAAAAGACATATCACAATCATAATTTCAACCATATTAAATGCTTTAAGTTTATTGTTTATCATTGTATAAATAATCTCATACGGCGCCCGTCTTGAACTCCGTTATCTTGCCAAATCCAATTCTTTCTTTTCTTTTATCAATTTGTCATAAATCCATTCGGGTATAAAGTTTTTACCCATAATGATTTGACCGTTGTTTGGATTTGGTGCGTGAAAGTCAGAACCGCCCGTAATAATTAAACCGCTTTTTTCCGCAATGCTGGAATAGTATTCAACCATTGCTGGGGAGTGTTTGCGGTGGTAAGCTTCTACTCCACGTAAGCCGTAGTGCATAAACTCTTTAATAAGAGTTTCCGCATTTTCAACATCAAACGGATGAGCAAAAACCGGAATTCCACCTGCATCATATATTATTTCTATGGCTTCGTGCGGTGTAATTGTCTTTCTTTGGACATACACGCCCGAATCATTATGAATATACTTGTTATAAGCATCTGTAACACTGTTTGTTCCACCCACCATAGTAATAGCTTTTGCTATGTGTGGACGACCGATACTTCCGCCGGGAGCAACAAGGCTTTCCAATTTTTCCATTGTTATATGGATGCCTTCTTTTTTATTTAAAAGGTGTATAATTTCTTCTGTTTGCTCAACACGTGCTTTTTGCTGTGACTTCAACATGGAAAGAAAATCGCTGTTTGTTCTATCCATGAAATAACCTAAAATATGTATTTCAGCATTTTGATAAATTGTATTGATTTCAACACCCGGAAGGATTTCCAATTCTTTTTGTCCGGTATCTTTTGCAAGCTTTTTTGCATAATTTACCGCAATCGGGTATGCAAGCACGTTATCGTGATCGGTAATCGCAATAGCGTCTAAGCCTGCATCGATAGCAGTATCAACAATCTTTTCGGGCGAAAATACACCGTCCGAATAGATTGTGTGAATGTGTAAATCGACTTTCACCTTTCTATCCTTTCATCATTCTGTTTCCTCACTATAATCTTTTATAAATTTAATTCTTTCTATGCTTTGTGCTTGCCCTGAAACGGCATCAAAGCTCATACTGACGGCATTGAGTTCCAATATGGGAGAATCCGCAATGTCAAAACGTTCGGGAATACTTGATACAAGTCTTTTTAAAGACGGCTCGTAAGCCATACCGATTACGGAATCATATACACCGCAAAAACCGACATCAGTAATGTATGCGGTGTAGTTGTTAATGATTTTTTCGTCAGCAGTTTGTACATGTGTGTGCGTACCTAGCACCGCACTAATTTTGCAATCCGAGCAGAATCTGCCGAAACAAATTTTTTCCGCAGTTGCCTCTGCATGAAAATCTACAATTACAATCGGTGCTTCTTTTTTTATTTCTTCAATTTCTTTTTCAACAATTTCCCACGGGGAATCCAAAGGACTCATAAATGTTCGCCCAAGAAAATTCATAACGGCAATTTTTGTATTTTTAACATCAAAAATTCTGTGACCGACACCGTATGTACCTTTAGGATAGTTCCAAGGACGGATTAGTCTGTCAGAATTGTTAATGTATGAATAAATATCTTTTTTATCCCAGATGTGATTGCCCGATGTAAAGCAATGAATACCTGCTTCGCACAGTTCATTATGATTTTTTTCCGTCAAACCAAAACCATGAGATGCATTTTCCACATTAGTAATAATAAAGTCGTAAGACTCAGCGAAGTCGTCCAGATAATCCTTGAGGATTTTTCTACCCGGACGTCCTACTATGTCGCCTATAAATAATACTTTTATTGAATTTTCCATATTTGCCTGCGTATACAGGTCAAATCGAGTTGAAATCCGCTTTTGAATTTCCTTGTTTTGACTTTAACTTACTATGCTGTCGCAGGTTTGTTACAGTCAAAATTTTTGAGTTAACACACTTGCGTTTGTTTTTCATTTGGAAATTCGCTATTTTGCCAGTTCGGTAGTCCTGATTTCGCGTACTACAGTGACTCTGATTTGACCGGGATAGTCGAGTTCTTCTTCAATACGCTTCGCAATGTCGCGGGCTAACTTTGCGCTTGCTAAATCATCGAACATGTCAGGTTGAACAATAATTCTAACCTCACGTCCGGCTTGTACTGCAAAAGACTGTTTGATTCCTTCATAACTTGAAGCGATTTCTTCAATCTTTTTAAGTCTTTTGATGTAAATTTCAAGAGTGTCACGTCTTGAACCGGGACGTCCGGCTGATATAGCATCCGCAAGTTTTACCAAAACTGCTTCAATCGTATTTGCTGTAACGTCATCGTGGTGCGCCTCTATAGCGTGTACGATGTCTTCTTTTTCGCCGTAACGGCGGGCTAACTCTACACCAAGCTCAATGTGTGTACCGTCTTGAGTTTGGTCTACAGCTTTACCTATGTCGTGTAAAAGTCCGGCACGTTTTGCCACCTGAACATTTGCTCCAAGTTCTGCAGCAAGCATTCCAGCAATGTGTCCAACTTCCAATGAGTGTTTCAAAACATTTTGACCATAACTTGTTCTGTAATATAAACGTCCTAATGTTTTGATTAACTCTTTATGCAGGTTTAATACACCCATATCAACGGCTGCATTTTCGCCTTCTTTTTTAATTTTTTCTTCAATTTCTTCCTGAGCTTTTTCCACCATTTCTTCAATTCTTACCGGGTGGATACGACCGTCGGAAATGAGTTTTTCCAATGCAACTTTTGCAATTTCCCGTCTGACAGGGTCAAAACTCGAAAGGACAACTGCTTCAGGAGTGTCATCAATAATTAAATCAACACCCGTAAGTGTTTCAAGCGTTCTTATGTTCCGGCCTTCACGTCCGATAATACGACCTTTCATCTCATCGGAAGGAAGATTTACTACGGAGACAGTGGATTCCACTACCTGATCAATGGCACATCTTTGCATTGTTGTCGAGAGTATATCTTGCGCCATTTCTTTAGCTGATTCTCTTATTTTTGCTTCGTTTTCTTTAATAAGCTGCATTTGTTCTTGTTGCAAGTCTTGCTTAAGCTGTTCCATAAGCATATGTCTTGCTTCTTCTCTGGACATTCCCGATATTCTTTCAGTTTCAGCAATTTGTTTTGCAATAATATCAGCAAGGTAATCTTCTTTTTCAAGAAGTTCGTCCATTTTTCTTTGAGCGGCAGCTTCTTTGTCAGTAGCTTCTTGTATTTTATCTTCGAGCATATCTTCTTTTTTAAGAAGTTTGTCTTCAGCTCTTTGTAAATCTTGACGACGTTCTCTTACTTCGTCATCAAATTTTTCTCTTTCAGCGTGTAAGGCTTCTTTAGCCTGTATCATTGCTTCTTTTTTAAAGAGAGCTTCTTTGTCTTTAGTTTCTTTGGAAATTGTTTCATAAAGTGCTTGCACAGTTTTTTTCTTTTGCCACAACACAACAGCCACGCCAATAGCGATAATCAGGGCAATTGTCAAAAGTGCAGTTAATAAAGTCATTGTGTCGATTGTCCTATACCTCTTATACTATATACATATAACCAAATATGCTTTTGGCGTATTCGGTTGAATTTCATTAGTGCTATTGAATTTTTAATTCATATTAAAAAATAATTAATTCTTTATACTAATCTAAAATTATACTATCATATATCGGTCTTTTTTAAAAGAAAAACTTGAAAATATACTTAATATTTAATATTATTAAAAACAGATTTATTGTAGATGGAATTGTATTTTGAGCTTATTTAAAAGAATTAAAAATATTGTCAGAAGCAATTTGAATTGTAAAAATCAAAATTGTTCAAGCGATTTTATTTATGAAAATGGTTGTTCTTTTGAAAATACATACTCGGAGCCGGATGAAATCACATCTCAAAATGAAGACCCTGTTACGCAAAAAGAAAAAGAATATTTTGCAAATTTAGAAGTTTCTTACGGTGCCGATTTTGAAGAAATAAAGGCTTCTTATAAAAGGCTTTTAAAAAAATATCACCCTGATAAATTTTACGGTGATGAAAAAAAGTTGCAAACCGCTCAAGAAGTGGTTAAAAAGCTAAATATAGCATATAATTATTTTGAAGAAAAATATAATAAATAACAGAATGGAGTTAAGTTATGGCAAGCTTGTTAGAAAGATTATTTAAAGTTATACAGTCTTCTTTGCATTTTATCGTATCTAAATTTGAAGACCCGATTAAATTGGCGGAGCAAGGCATAAGAGATTTAAAAACCGATTTTGATAACAGCTTAAAAGGACTTGCCGAAGTAAAGGCTATTGCAATTTCTACAAAACGTGAACTTGAAGAACAAAAACAAATTGCGCAAGACTATGAAAATAAAGCAATGGCACTTTTAAAAGCTGCACAATCAGGGACATTGGATTCTGCCGAAGCCGACAGATTAGCGGGTGAAGCTTTGAACAAAAAACAGGAAGCTCTTACAACAGCCGCTCAATTAAAAGGCTCGTTAGATAAATATAATATGATGATTGGTCAATTTGAAAACAAAATTGCCAAACTTAAAAACGAAATCAAAAAATGGGAAGGCGAATTAAAATCTTTAAAAGCCCGTCATACAGTTGCCGTTTCTTCTAAAAAAATCAATCAACAACTTGTTTCGATGAGTTCTGACAGCACAGCAGGATTGCTTGAAGAAATGAAAAATAAAATCAATGAAGAAGAAACACTTGCCGAAGCATACGGTTCAATGGAATCTATTGAAACGGATATAGATAAGCAAATTAATGCGGCTCTTGAAACATCATCACCGGATACTCAAGCGGCTCTTGCAGAATTGAAAGCAAAAATGCTTACCGACAATTCTTCTGTCCAAGAATCCATATCAACGGAACCAACAGAGGACAACCTTGCCGATAAAAAAAATGAACTGGACAACTAAGGATAAATTATGTATTTAGCTTTAACAATTATATTTTTAATAATAATATCAATAGTGATGTTTGGAGGTTCTGCAATGATGATGAATTTTTTATTTCTTATAATCGGCGGTCTGGTAGTTTGGGCAATAATTATGAGAAATAAATCAATAAAGGAAAATATAAATTCCGTACCTGAAGAAACACTCCACGTTGTAAATCTTGAAAAAGGCGGAGTCTTTGAACTTAGTGGTGTTGGCAGAGAATTTAAAAATTATACTTTAAAAGTTTTGGCAAAACATTTCTATATGGATGGTGATTTTTCCTGGTTTGAACTGGAATGTGATGACGGAACAGAAAATAAAGTTTGGGTGGAAGTGGAAGATGATGATGAAACTGTTGTAAGTGTTGTTTTGGAAAAAACAAATCTTAAGGCAGTACGACTCACTCCCGAACTTTTAAAACAAATTGATTATGACGAATCAGGTAGAGCCGGCAAAGGTTACGTTTATTCAGATTCAGGGAATGCGACATATTACCGTTTTTGTGATGACACAAAAGCAGAAAAACTTTATTATTGGGATTTTATTAAAGGGAATAAAATTTTAAGCGTAGAGAAATGGGGAGATAACGATTATCAAGTCTTTATTTCTCAAAAAATGAGACCGTCACAAATCAGAGTATTAAGAAACAAAGGTTAAATTTTATGAATATTAATATTTCAAGCATAGTTAATAATCCTGTTGTATCAAGTATTATTTATCTGATGATATCTTGCATAATGCTTTATTTATCAAAATATATGTTTGATAAATTTGCAATTTTTAAACCCGAAGCACAGGTAAAAGCATCTAACCATACCGCAACTCTTGCTTTTTGCGGTTATATGTTTGGGATTGTTGCAATTTTGGTTGGTGCATTTGTCGGTCCAACCGCAAAATCTTTTAAAGCAGATTTGGTTATGTACATTGCCTATGCGTTAGCAGGTATTGTTCTTATGACACTTTCGGGATTTATTACCCGTAAAATAATGCTTAATCGTTTCGATAATTCCAAAGAACTTTTACAGGATAAAAACATTGGAACTGCGGCTGTATACTTCGGCTTTTATGTTGCGCACGGCTTAATTATAGCGGCTTGTGTTAACGGGGAAATTGGCGGTATATTATCCTCCGTATTTTATTATTTTTTAAGCGTATGTTTTATGTTCATCTTTTTAAGAATTTACGACTTTATTACGCCTTATTCCATACATAAAGAATTGGAAGAAGACAATTATGCTGCAGGTATTGCACTTGCGGGCAACATAATTGCTATTGGTATTATTCTTATGAAAGCGACACTGGGAGATGTCGAAGGCTGGAAAAACAGTTTGATTACATATTTTGTTGACTTATCAGCAATCATTTTAATGTTGCCGACTGTAAGATACATTTTGGGTAACTTTATTGTTAAAGCAATAAATATTAATAAAGAAATCCAACAAAACAACGTTGCGGCAGGGCTTATAGAATTTACCTGTATAATATGCTTTGCTTTACTGGTATTTTTCATGGTTGATTTTACGGTAGCAATATAGGGGTTGTGTATGTTAATCAGACCTAAACAGAAACATAAAGATAAAATTTTTTATAACAACCTTCTTTTGATTTGTGCAATAGCTGCAATTATCTTTTTTGGTAATGCAATGAGCTTGTGCGGTGATAAAGCAATACACACGTACGAACCAAACTATTTAAACGAGAATACAACCTTCGGTCCGATTGTTGTAGATAAAAAAAACAAAATATTTAAAATTAAGGCTCATTTTTACGGGAATATGTCAAGTTCATACCTCACTACCGAAGTACAGGATGAAGACGGGGAAACTCTTTATGAACTCGGTAAAGATTTTTGGCATGAAGAAGGTTATGACTCTGAAGGTTATTGGTCAGAATCCGACAGAGATTTGTCCGCTTATTTAACCTTTAAAGACAAGGGAACTTATCAGTTACAATTCAGTACGGATGAGGGAAATATTAACAACATATCCATAAGTATTAAAGAAATAAAAAAAAGCTACGTCCCTTTTTATATGTTTGGCTCGTTGTTACTGTTGCTTGTAATGATTATATTTTATATGCTTAACGTTCAATGGGTAAACGAAAAAGCTGCAATAATTAATGAAAAATTGGAAGAGATGTCTGATGACTAACAGAAATTATGAAATTTTAATATATGCTTGTCTTGTTTTTGTATTGTTTGTTCTTTTTCAATACTGCGACACTCTTGCACAAAAAGGCTACGGCTACCCCGGATACAAAGGTTATCACGGAACACATTATCATTCTCATTGGTATGTAAGAAACTATGATGAAAGTTATTCTTCTTCCGTAAGAGAAAACAGTGTTGGCGGAAACAGAATGTCGCAAAGAGGATTGAGCGGTGGAAAATAAGAAAAAAATTCTATCTTCAAAAGAGTCTGTGATTCTTTTGTTGTCGGTTTTTGTTGTCGGTTTTTGCACAATAATTTATGAATTATTAATCGGCAGCGTTTCTTCTTATTTTCTCGGAGATAGTATAAAACAGTTTTCTCTTGTTATAGGTCTTACTATGACAGCAATGGGGTTAGGCACATTAGTTTCCAGAGTGATAAAAGAAAACCTGATATACACGTTTATTTTTATCGAAATTGTGCTTGCCGTTGTCGGCGGTTTATGTGTGCCGATTTTATATTTTTCTTATATGTGCGAGCCGGTGTATTATCCCGTAATGTTTGTTTTAATAATGATGATAGGCGGGCTTATCGGACTTGAAATTCCCCTTTTAACAAGAATTATGGAAAAATATTACGATTTAAGAAATAATATTTCAAATGTACTATCGTTGGATTATTTAGGAGCTTTTATCGCAACTCTTGCATTTCCTTTTTTACTCCTGCCTCTAATGGGAATATTTGAAAGTTCTGTTTTTGCAGGACTTTTAAACCTGATTGTCGGCATAATAAATTTTTATTGGTTTAAAGACAAAATCACATTTAAAAGAAAAGCAAAACTCAAAATATCATCAATTCTTGTTTTGTTGTTGTTAACAGGTACTTTTATATGCTCTAAAGGTCTTATGAAATATTGGGAAAACAATATTTTTGATGACAGAGTAATTTTTTCTCAACAAACAAAGTATCAAAAGCTTGTCATGACAAAGAATAAAGAAGATATCCGCTTATTTATAGACGGAAACGTTCAATTTTCTTCAGTTGATGAACACAGGTATCACGAGCTATTGGTGCATGTACCTTTATCGCTTGCAAAACACAGAGAAAATATTCTTGTACTGGGCGGCGGTGACGGACTTGCAGCAAGAGAAATTTTAAAATACAAAGATGTAAAAAATATTACTGTTGTTGATTTGGACAAAGATATGACAGACCTTGCCAAGAACAACAGAATTGTCAAAGAATTGAACCAAAAAAGCTTTTTTGACCCCAAAGTTGAAATAATAAATGAAGATGCTTTTAAATATATAGAAAACTCAAACCAATATTTTGATGTAATAATTATTGATTTGCCCGACCCAAATAATTCTTCTCTTGCAAGATTATACAGTCGTGAATTTTACAAGCTTGCGAGTAAAAAATTGTCAAAAGAAGGTTTACTTGTCACTCAAGCAACAAGCCCTTATTTTTCCTCGGAGGCATATTGGTGTGTAAAAGAAACCCTGAAGGCTGCAGGATATAAGTATATTTCGCCCTATCATGTTTATGTGCCGTCCTTTGGTGATTGGGGATTTATGCTTGCTACCAAAATAAATTATGATTTGAACAAATTCAATTTGATGGTTCATACAAAATATCTTGACTCAAATACATTTAAAAAAGCTTTTGTAATAGAAAAAGATATACAACGCAACGATATAAAATATTCCACAATGGACAAACCTGCTATATTGGATTATTACTTGCAAGGCTGGAGATATTGGAATTAGAAGTTTTATCAAATTCTATGAATCTTTAAAAAGTTTGCCCATTCTTTCCGAATAAAATTCTGCATACCTGTCTTCAAGAATTGCTTTTCGGGCTTCTTTTACAAGATTAATTAAAAATTGAATATTGTGAATACTTAAAAGTATTGCCGCTGTTGCTTCTCCAACTCTAAAAAGATGTCTTACATAAGCTTTTGTATGATTTTGGCAGGTGTAACAATTGCAACCCGAATCCAAAGGTGATGCATCACGCTCAAACTCTTTATTTTTTATAATTTTTCTGCCTTCCGATGTAAAGAATGAACCATGACGGGCATTTCTTGTAGGCAGTACGCAATCAAACATGTCGACCCCTCGTAAAATTCCGTCAAGAAGGTCTTCGGGAGTGCCTACACCCATAAGATAACGTGGTTTTAATCGTGGTAATAAAGGTGCAGTAAGCTTCACAAAATGATTTTTTATGTCGGTAGGTTCTCCTACACTAACACCGCCAATGGCATAACCCACAGCATCAAAGGATGAAATTACTCTTGCGCTTTCTTGTCTTAAGTCATCGTAAAAAGCACCTTGAACAATAGGGAAAAGTGCTTGGTCATCTCGAGTATGGGCTTTAAAACATCTTTCCAACCAGCGATGAGTGCGTTCCATAGCGGTTTTTGCTTCTTCATAAGTACAAGGATAAGGAGCACATTCATCAAACGCCATGGCAATATCAGCCCCCAAATCTTGTTGAATTTCCATAGAAATTTCAGGGTTGATAAAATATGACGTTCCAGTTTTCGTATCTTTAAATTTAACGCCGTCTTCGGTAATATTTCTCATATCCGCAAGGCTGAACACCTGAAAACCGCCTGAGTCAGTTAGAATCGGTTTATCCCAGTTCATCCATTTGTGAAGACCGCCAAAGTCTTTAATAAGTTTGTTTCCGGGTCTTAAAGAAAGATGATAAGAATTTCCCAGTATAATTTGTGCACCTGTTTCTTTAAGATGATGTCCCGTCAGCATTTTTACGGCAGAATTTGTACCCACAGGCATAAAGATAGGAGTTTCAATATCGCCATGAGGGGTATGCAAAAGACCGGCACGTGCTCCGGTCTTTTTATCTTCATTTAATAATTCGTATGAAAAATAGTCCGATTTCATTGTTTATTTTAATTTCCTGAGGGCATGCTTTCCCAAACGTATTCCATCATTGTTTTCCAATTTTCGCAAAATTCTTCGGGTTTGAAATAGATGGCTATTTCTCTTTCTGCGCTGGCAGGTGAATCAGACCCGTGAATTGTGTTAAATTCTTTGGTTTGTGAAAAATCTGCTCTGATAGTACCAACTTGAGCATCATTAGGGACTGTTGAACCCATCATGTGGCGCATGCCTTCTATAACATTTTTACCTTCAACAACGATTGCAACAATCGGGCCTGAAGTAATGTAGTCAATTAAACTTTGGTAAAAAGGTTTACCTTTGTGTTCCGCATAGTGTTGTTCGGCTATCTCAAGAGTAGGTTGAAGCATTTTTAATGCAACAATTTTGTATCCTTTATGCTCAATTCTTCTGATAATGTTTCCGATTAAACCTCTTTTAACTCCGTCAGGTTTAATTGCAACAAATGTTCTCTCCATTTAAAAACCTCCAATCAAGTCTATTGAAACATAAAAAACCTCTTTAGGCAATTGAATTTGT
>CAMEWS010000006.1 GCA_945946765.1 uncultured Clostridia bacterium | reverse complement strand
CCGAACTTGTTAATAAGAATGAACTTGTTTTTTGCACAGGTTCAAGCGGATTTGCACTCTGCCGAACAAAACAATCCAGTGAATTGTTTTGTGAGAGGGGACGGAGTGAAACGAGTCCGGAAAGCGAGTCCGAAGTTGACGGCAACGAAGTAAAGTCAACGACAGGAACGAGCGTAAAGCAAATCCAAGACAGTAGTCGGAGTCAGTTGACAATATGAAATATGTTAACTTTTCTACATAAATTAGCAAAAGTTTTCGGTTTTGCGTTTTATATCAGTACAAGGTGTGGAATGAAATGAAAGGATTTATGAATGGCAGGTATTAACGCAGTATCAGGAATGAATTTTTCAAAAGTTAATTTTAAACAAAATGAACGTACAGGTGCTGTAGCAGTTCAAATTCCCGAAGAAAAAGCAGATTCGGCAGAATTTTCAACAAAAGTTGATGTACCCAAAATCAGTAAAACAAGACTTGCTTTCAGCCGTTTAACGGATGAACAAATTGCAGCAGTTAACAAAGCAGGTAAATTACCTGAAGGAGCAAAATTCGTTGCTAACGGTTTTGGCGGTTACACGGTTTGTAACAACTTCTTTAACCTTAGAGCAGGTACACAACAAATCCCTGCTGGTTTTGAACTTGGCAAAGATATTTTAGGCTTTACAGTCGTAAAACCAATCGGTACACAAGGCGCATTTATTAAATATTAATGCAAAACAAAAACATAAAAAACTCCGAGTTTTCTCGGAGTTTTTTAATTTATCTGACATCCCAAAATTTGTGTACTTGTCCTATAAGACGTGTTTTTGGGTATTTGTCTGTAAATTTGTTAAAAACTTCTACAATTTTGTCGTGAGAAACACTTATTTTATTGCCGTTCATTTTAGGTTGCAGAATTAACTCAATGTCATATTTTTGAGCAAGCTTTGTTGACTCGTTAATTTCAAAGTCTTGTATTGTTTCATCAAAAACCAGTTTTGCAAAAACTTCTTTTCGACTGTTTTTTGAAATTTCCAAAAACTCATTATGTTTTGCATACATATCCCCTATTTTACCTGATGAATTCAGTTTAAAATCCATAGAAATTATGTCTGTGTAATCAATAATATGCTTTAACGGGTTTGGTAGTGTACCGTTTGTCTCAAGATAAATTTTTGTTTCTGTTTCTTTTAAAAGAGGTAAAAATTCTTTCAAAAATTCGTATTGCAAAAGCGGTTCACCGCCCGTTAGACTGATTGAGTGAATGTGCTTGAGGTTAAAAGTTTTGACTTTTTCAAGCAATTCCAAAGGTGTGTATTCTTCCCCTTTGTCAAATTCCGTGTCGCAATAATCACACAACAAATTACAGCCGCAAAATCTTATAAAAAGTTGTCTGTAGCCTATATACGGTCCTTCCCCCTGAATGGAATCAAAAATTTCCGCAATTTTTGCTCGTTTAGTCATTTATTAAATTCTCCCTTATTTTGCTTTTGGAAAGGTTTTTTAGCTGTTCATAAAGCTTTATTTCCTCGTTTGAAAGTTCTTTTGGTATCTCTATTTTTACGGTTACTATTTGGTCGCCTTTTTTCTTTGATTTCTGGTCTTCGATACCCTGACCCGACAGCCTGAATTTTTGCCCCGTACTGGTGTTTGCAGGTATTTTCATTGATACGGAACCGCAAATTGTCGGGACATCAATATTGGCACCTAACACCGCTTCAAACGGAGTGATTGGGATTTCGCACACCACATTATTGCCTTCGTATTTAAAAAATTTGTTTTCTTCTATATTTATAAAAAGGTACAAGTCCCCATTTTTTCCTCCGTTGTAACCTTTATTGCCTTCGTTTGCAAGTCTTATTTTTGCACCTTTTTTTATGCCTGCGGGGATTTTTACGTTTATTTTTTTATGGAGTGAAACTTCGCCCGTTCCTTTGCACAATGGACATTTTGCACCGTTAATAAAGCGTCTGCCTTCGCATTTTGGACATCTTTCACTGTGTAAAACATTCACTGTACGATGTGTGCCCGAAATTGCTTCTGACATTTTTATATTTACGTTTAAATTTATATCCCTGCCGTTTTCGGGTTTTGGCTTTTTGGCTTTTTTATTTGAATTATTTGGTTCCGTACCGCTTGTAAAAATTCCGTCTAAAATACTCTCGAATACTTGTGAAAAAGAACTTTTGTCGTTTTCTTTATGTTCTTTTTGAGAGGTTGACGTTTCTTTTTTTGTTGAGGAAGCTGTTGTGTTTGTCGTATTATTGGATTTTTCGTAGGCTTTTTTTGCCTGAGTTTGAGTTGAGTATACGGTTTCCTTACGACTGTGTATTCCCTTTAAAATATCGTACTGGCTGCGTTTTTGGGCATCGGTTAAAACTTCATAGGCCTCAGTAATTTCTTTAAATCTGTCGAGGCTTTCTTGCGAATTGTCATTTACGTCTGGGTGCCATTTGCGGGCTTGTTTTCTGTAGGCAGCCTTAATTTTAGTTTCATCCGAATCTGCTGAAACCCCTAAAATTGCATATAAGTCTTTTTGATAATACTTGTTCAATGCTTTGTTGTGCCCTTGTTCCTAATTTATTACAAGTTAAGTTTAATGATTATAATTTAAATTTCAAGATAATTTGTAATAATTTGGATAATATTTTTTATTTCTTCATAATTAATATCTGCCCTTAATGAAATTCTAACTCTTGCCGAATTTGGCGCAACAGTCGGATGGCGGATAGGCAGAAGGTAATATCCGTTTTTGATAAGCTCGGATGAAATTTTTATTGCGTTTTCATTACTTCCGAGTATAACAGGCACAATATGGCTTGAACCCATAGTTTTTAAGCCCGCTTTTGCAATGTCGTTTCTTAATTTTTCTGCCGTAATTAAGAGTTCTTTTCTTTCTTTTTTCAGGTTTGGTAATATTTCCGTAATTACGTGATAAGAAAAAGCAATGTTAATTTCAGGAATTGCCGTTGAAAATATCAACGGACGACTTTTGTTAATAAGGTAATTAATCAAAATTGTATTCCCCGTACAAAAAGCCCCGACAGACCCTATTGCTTTACCAAAAGTTGCAACAATTATGTCGATGTCTTTTATGCAGTTTTGAGCTTCTGCAACTCCCAGACCGTTATCACCAAAAACGCCAAATGCGTGTGCCTCGTCCACAACCAGAATCGCATTATATTTTTGTTTCAATTTAACAAGCTTTTTTAAATCGGCAATATCACCATCCATGCTAAAAACGGATTCCGAAACAATGATTGCCGTGTCGTATTCATGACGGTGTTTTTGCAAAAGTTCTTCTAAATGAACATAGTTTAAATGCTTGTATCTATACATTTTGACTTCTGACAGCTTTATTCCGTCAAGAATGCTTGCGTGGTTAAGTTTGTCTGAGAACACCACATCTTTTTTTGATAAAAGGGCAGACATTATCCCGACATTTGCGTGGTATCCGCTGTTAAAGATTAAAGCTTTTTCTTTGTTAAAAAGCTTGGACAAAAGTTCTTCGAGTTTTGAATATATTTCCGTACCGCCCGTTAAAAGTCGAGAAGATGCCGAACCAAAAGAATAATCGGAATTTTTTGTAAAATTTTTAATTACGTTTTTGTCTTCGGCTATGCCAAGATAATCGTTCGATGAAAGGTTTAAATACTTTTTGCCTTCAATATATATGTACTTGCCTTCTTTTTTTAAAGAAGTTAATTTTCTTTCACAAGTTTGTTTTTGTAATTGGCGTAACTCGTCTTGATATTTGCTTAACATACATAGATTATATTACAAAATCAGACGGTTGTATTAACTCTTTTGGTGCAGTTTTTTATGTGCAAAATAGTGTGTTCGTGCTAAAATTTGAATAATGAATACTAGATTTGAGGATATTTTATATAATGATTGATTTACTGTTAAAACTTTTAGGCGATCCTAATTCCAAAAAAGTAAAAAAGATGATGCCTATTGTTGAACACATAAACAAGCTAGAACCCGAAATGGAAAAGCTTTCTGACGAAGAATTAAAAGCAAAAACACAAGAGTTTAAAGAGTATCTTGCAAAGAGAGAAACATCTTCTGACTTTAAAAAAGACAGAGCGTTGGAGAAAAAAGCGCTTGATGAAATTTTGCCTGAGGCTTTTGCGGTTGTAAGAGAAGCAGGCAAACGTGTATTAAACATGCGTCATTTTGATGTGCAGTTAATCGGCGGTATTTTCTTGCACAACGGTCATATTGCCGAAATGAGAACAGGGGAAGGTAAAACGCTTGTTGCTACATTACCGGCATACCTTAATGCTTTAACGGGTAAAGGAGTTCACGTTATTACAGTAAACGATTATCTTGCAAAACGTGACAGTGAGTGGATGGGCAAGATATACAAATTTCTCGGCTTAAGTGTCGGGGTTATTCTTGCGAACCAAGAACGGGGCGGCGATGAGTTTGAACGCAAAAAAGCCGCTTATGCCTGCGATATTACGTACGGTACAAACAATGAATTCGGTTTTGACTACCTTCGTGACAATATGGCAGGAAGTATGGATATGCTTGTTCAACGCCCGTACAACTACGCTATTATTGACGAAGTTGACTCTATTTTGATTGACGAAGCGAGAACTCCGCTCATTATTTCGGGTCGTTTGGAACAATCGGCTCAATTGTATCAAACAATGTCTAAAATTGCTCCGCAATTGAAAAAAGACCTTGATTACGAAGTTGATGAAAAGAACAAAAACGTAATACTGTCCGAAGAAGGTATTGACCGTGCGCAAGAATTGCTTGGCATTGACGACTTGTTTGACGTTTCAAACCAATATGCACACCACCTTTTGCAGGCTTTAAAAGCAAAAGAACTTTATCAAAAAGATACCGACTATGTTGTTAAAAACGGAGAAGTCGTTATTGTAGACGAGTTTACGGGACGTTTGATGGACGGCAGACGTTGGTCTGACGGTTTACATCAGGCTGTAGAAGCTAAAGAAGGTGTACAAATTCAAGATGAAACTCAAACTCTTGCAAGTATTACTTTTCAAAACTTGTTCAGATTATACCCGAAACTGTCAGGCATGACAGGTACTGCGATGACGGAAGAAGCTGAGTTCGGAAAAATTTATAATCTTGAAGTTACAACTATTCCGACAAACAAACCGGATATCAGGTTGAACATGCCTGATGTGGTTTACAAATCGCAAAAACAAAAATATCTTGCGGTTGTAGAAGAAATTGTTCAAATGAATAAACTCGGCAGACCTGTTCTTGTGGGTACAATCAGTATAGATAAGTCGGAATATCTGTCCGAATTGCTAGAAAAACGTGGTATTAAACACAATGTGTTGAACGCAAAACATCATGAAAGAGAAGCATATATTATTGCACAGGCAGGACGTTTTGGTGCGGTAACAATTGCAACAAATATGGCAGGCAGAGGTACGGACATTCTTTTGGGCGGTAACGCTGAGTATCTTGCAAAAGACATGCTTGATGCAAAAGGTGTTACAGCAGACTCTCCAAATTACGAATCAGAAAAAAATACTGCGTTAAAAGAAGCTAAAGCGATTACAGAGGCAGAACACGAAAAAGTTGTTCAAGCAGGCGGATTGCACGTAATAGGTACGGAAAGACACGAATCTCGCCGTATTGACAACCAGTTGCGAGGTCGTGCTGCAAGACAAGGTGACCCCGGCTCGACAAGATTCTTCCTGTCTTTAGAAGACGACTTGATGAGAATATTTGGCGGTCAACATATTATCAACCTAATGAATACATTGAACGTTGAAGAAGATATGGCGATTGAATCCGCTCTTATTACAAGACAAATTCAGGCTTCACAAAGAAAAGTGGAAACTTATCATTTTGATATAAGAAAAAGCGTGCTTGAATATGATGATGTTATGAATATTCAAAGGGAAAAATTCTATCAACAAAGACGCAGAGTGCTTAAGGGCGAAGATTTAACCGCTGACATCTATTACATGATAGAAAGAGAAACAGACAGAATTATTAAAAGTTATATTTCCCCCGGTCAAAACCCTAATGAATATATTTATGAAGATATGCTGGGAATGATTAAAGAGGTACATTCTCTTGTGCCGCAATTGTCATACCTTGAAGTCAAAGATGTGCAAGGCTTAAGTTACGAATCTATCTTTGAGAAACTCAAAAAACTTGCAATAGATTCTTACAGAGAACACGAAGAAGAAACAATCAAATTTTATAATGAAATTCAACAGCAATATGACCCCGATTTTGTGCCGGAAGAACCTTTTTCTCATACAAATGTGATGAGAAATATCGAAAAAGATATTCTGTTAAGAGTTGTTGACAACAAATGGATTGACCACCTTCACAATATTGATATGCTGCGTGATGGTATCGGTTTGCGTGCATACGGTCAAAAAGACCCGCTTATTGAATACAAACGAGAAGCTTATGACTTGTTTAACAATATGATGTATGATATTCAATCGGAAACGGTGAAGTATTTGTTTAGAACCCGTTTTGGAGTGCAAATTGTAAACAGACGAGATGACGAAGTTATCCAAACACAATTGTCGCAAGCTGCACAAGAGTTTAAAGCACCTCAAGAGGAAGAAGAAAACACAACGCAAAACCCGATACAAAAAGACGACAAAATCGGTCGCAACGACCCTTGCCCCTGTGGTAGCGGCAAAAAATACAAAAATTGCTGCGGCAAGGACGTATAAGTATTTTTAGCTTTAGAATTGTGCCTGATTTGTTGATAACATGCTATTTGGTATATATTACGTAATTAGTTGGGCAAGATTATAGAAATTAAAGCTTGATAGCTTTAATTTGAAAAAAATGTTATAACTGATAAGTGAAATAAAGAATAAGGAAATATAATGTTTGAGCTAAAAGTTTTATTAAATCCTGTAATTATTGCAATAATTATTTTGTTTTTAGGTATAACCGGATATTTTCTTTTAAAAGTAAAGTATATAAATGCTTCTTTGTTGCAACTTACAAATATTTTGCGTTCTTTTAAAAAGAGTAATATAGTTTATCGTTTTAAAGAGCTTGATGATGTTTTTTCAAACAATCCATTTATTTCAAGTTACTGGGTTGAATTTAAAAATACACTTGTTTTTAATGAAGGTATACAAATAAAGGGTGCACCCTCAGACGGGGCATCTATACAGTGCACTATTGATTCAGGCTACTTTTTTAACGAAGAAACTCTTGTAAACAGCAAACTTAATTACAAATTTATTTCGGCGGTTCCTACCATTTTGACAGGTCTTGGACCATTGTTTACCTTTTTGCACATTTCAGTTGCTTTTTCAAAAGTGAATTTCGCCACACAAGAGGCAACTATCGCTTCCGTATCTTCATTGCTTGCTTCTATGAAGGTTGCAGCAATGATTTCTGTGGTTGCGGTTGGTTCATCGATTGTATTTCTTTTAATAGAAAAACTTTTGTACAAAAATATGTGTAAATCACCGCTTGAAGCTTTTCAACTTGAAATGAACAAGTTGTTTGATAATATTTCATCGGAAAAATTTCTTGTTGATTTGTTGAAAGAATCCAAAATTCAAAACAATGCGCTCAATATGGCATTTACTGCATTGCCGGTGCAAATGAAAACAGCATTTGACAAAAGTTTTAAAGAAACTCTTGTTCCGTATTTGGATAATTTGATTTTTTCCGTTAACAAATTACAGGACAATTTGAAAAAACAGGTTTCGGACGGTTTGTTAGATGATATATTTGGCAGCAATGATGATGAGTAACTGTTTATGAAATACGTAAAATACAAAACTGATACACAAGAAGGTGGGGACAATAACGTTTTTTGGGTTACGATGAGTGACCTATTGCTTGGCTTGGTTGTCGTGTTTTTGGTAATGTTTGTATTTGCTATTACAGGGTTTACGCAAAATAAAATTAATGAACAAGAAACACAATATCAGGTTACTGAGAAAATAGCCAATGAACTTGCTAAAAATAATATACAGGTTGATATAGACAAATTTTCGGGAACCATAAAAATATCCGATTTGGAATTGTTTGCGCTCAACAGTGCTGAGCTTTCACCAAAAGGCAGGGCTTATATGTCCAAGTTTATTCCTGTATATTTAAATACTATTATGCAAGACCCTGCCGTAAAAAATAATATATCCAAAATTATTATACAAGGGCATACTGATTCTCAAGCCTATGCCGGTGCAAAGTCTGATGAAGAAAAGTATTTTAAAAATATGGATTTAAGCCTAAGACGTGCCGCTTCCGTTGCAGAATATGTTGTTTATTCGGATTTTAAAGGCAAAAAAACATACGAAAAAGATTTGTTTAAACTTTTATCCGTTGAGGGCAAAGGTCCTTCCGAGCCTGTTTTGGTAAACGGAAAAGAAGATTACGCCAAAAGCCGTCGTGTTGAATTAAAGCTTGTATTTAAAGACAAAAGTATTTTGGATTCGATTAAGAAATAGAATTTATGCTTTTGTTTAATCTTATTTATTGGTAGCTTTTTTATGCAATAATAAACCTATGGCAAAGAATAAAGAACGTTTAGATAAAATTTTAACTGACAAAGGCTTTTTTGAAACAAAAAGTAAAGCTCAAGGCGCAATTATGGCGGGCGATGTAAAAATCAATGACGAAGTTATTACAAAAGCCGGCTATTTGTTAGAACTTAAAGAAAACACAAAAATCGAAATAAAATCGCTGCCTTTTGTTTCACGTGGCGGACTAAAACTTGATAAAGCAGTTAAAACTTTTAATATAAATTTGCAAGACCGCATTTGTCTTGATGCAGGTGCATCAACAGGCGGTTTTACGGATTGCATGCTTCAAAACGGAGCAAAATATGTTTATGCGGTTGATGTCGGTTACGGGCAAATTGCGTGGAAATTAAGAAGTGACAACAGGGTAAAAGTTGTTGAAAGAACAAATATAAAAAACTGTGAGGCTTCTGAAATTTATAACGAAAACGACATATTGCCTGATTTTTGTGCAATGGATTTGTCTTTTATCTCTATTACAAAAGTGTTGGATAACATTGTAAAATTAACGAATTCAAATAAAAAAGAAATTGTTTCTCTGATAAAACCTCAGTTTGAAGCAGGTAAAGAGCTTGTCGGCAAAAACGGGGTTGTCAGAGAAAAAAGCACGCATTTAAAAGTTATAAATGATGTACTTAAATACGCTCAAAGTATCGGGCTTTATCCGAATCAACTTACGTATTCGCCGATAAAAGGTCCTGCGGGTAATATCGAGTATTTGGTTCAGTTGGTTAATTACCAAACAAACTTTGATTTTAAAATCGTGGAAGAAATTGTAGAAAAAGCAAACAGCACTGATTTTTAGAGGTTTTTTATTATGGCAAAAAGAGCAAAAGCTAAAAAGAAAAGAAGTTGTTTAGGAACTATTGTTTATTGGGTGCTTTTTGGGGTATTTGTTTATTTTGGAGTTAGCGCATTGTCTTATGCTGATACTTTAAAATTCGCCCATGTTTCAGATGTCCACTTGTCTGACAAATCCATTGATACAAGCTACAAACTGCTTTCTCACTCGCAAGAAATTTTGGCTGATGTTGTTGCTCAAATTAACGGTTCAAGCAATATTGATTTTGTAGTAGAAACAGGTGATTTGATAGATAAACCTCGCAAGGATTTTCTTGAAATCGCTTGCAATGAAATGAATAAGTTAAAAGCGCCGTGGTACTTTGCTTTTGGTAATCATGATGTGGCAATAGGCTCTAATTTTAAAAAAGACCAATATTTTGAATATGTAAAAAAACATAATAAAAATATGAAATTTGACACATATTATTATTCTTTTGTCCCTAAAAAAGGATATAGAGTAATAATTCTTGATGCGACTATTGATGATAAAATTGTTGCGACAGGCTATCTTTCTCAAGAACAGTTAAAGTGGCTGGATAATGAGCTTACAAAAGCACAAGGCGAAAATCAGGTACCTTTAATATTTTTACATCATCCTTTGCATGAACCCTATCCGAGTTTTCATCATAGAATAGTGAATGCTCTCGAATTTTATGATGTGTTAAACAATCACAAAATACCTATGGCTGTATTTTCGGGACATTATCATGCGGCAAAGATTTATAAAGAAGGAAATATTCTGCATGTAAGCACGCCTTCGCTTGTTACATATCCGAATGCTTACAGGGTTGTTACAGTGAATAATCTTAAAAACAAAGTAATATTTACTTTTGATTTTAGAGAAACCAACTACACAGACTTGCAGAAAAAAGCAAAAATGATGACTTTTTCTTCCTCGATGTTGAAAGGAGAACAATCCGACCAAAATACGATTGTAATCCTTGACAAATAGTGTAAGATGTAAAAAGAACTTTTTATGGATAGGATTGTTTTATGAGAGAATCTAAAGGCAAGTTTATTGTAAAATTCAGAGGTGTTAGAGGTAGTCATCCCACACCGGAGTTTAATTTTTTGGAATACGGTGGTAACACCGCTTGTGTAGAAGTCAACGTTAACGGGCATTTGATTATTTTGGATGCCGGTACGGGGATTATAAAATGCGGTAATGAACTAATGAAAGATTATGCTGCACAAGTAAAAAAAGAACCCATTGAAGCAACAATTCTTTTAAGTCATTTTCATAACGACCATATTCAGGGGCTTCCATTTTTTAAGCCTGTTCATATAAACACTTCTAAAATCAATATAGTTGGTTTTTCGGATTATGAAGAAGGGCTTGATAATGTTATTTCAACACTGGTTTTTGAAAAATCATTTCCGCTTACACTCAATGATTTGAATGCAAAACTCAGTTTTTATGATATCAATGACAATTATGCACTGGTGTATGAGGAAGGAAATTCAAGCCCTGTATTGAGAAAAATCCAATCTGATGAAGATTATATTCCACAGGGAGAAGAAGTTGTTATAAGCTGTTTAAAATCGAATTCGCATCCCAAAGAGGGAGTGATGATTTATAAAATTTCTTATAAAGAAAAATCTATGGTTTATGCAACGGATACAGAAGGTTTTGTGGGAGCAAATAAAAAACTCGTTTTATTTGCGAGAGGTACAGATTTGTTGATACATGATTCACAATATACAAGTGAAGAATATCTCAATTCTTATTTTTCAAAACAAGGATATGGTCATTCTACATTTGATATGGCTATGGAAACTTTCTCGCAGGCAAAAGCCAAATCATTGGCATTTTTTCATCTTGACCCTAATTATAACGATGAATTTTTACTTGATATAGAAAAACATTATACTCATAATTGTTCGGATTGTTTTATCCCGAAAGAAGGTCAGGAAATTGTACTTCTTTAAAGCTTTAATGGTATTAATATTGTTTTTTTGTGCACAATGTTCATTTGCCAAAATGGACGTAATGGTTATTGATGCGCAAAAAAATGCGGTTGACCACAATAATCGAGGGGTCATTTATATGCAAGACAGATACTATGCCTCGGCTATTAAAGAATTTCAAATGGCTGTAATGCTTGACCCTGATACGCAAGCAAGTTCAGTTTATTATGCAAACCTTGCAAATTGTTATATGAAGATAGGTTATCCCGCTTTGGCGCAAGATACTTTGCAAAGAGCAATAAAAAAACACCCTATGAACTTCGGTTTTTATCAGGATTTGGCAGTAATTTATAAAAGATTGAATGTTACTGGTGAAAAAATAAAATATTATCAAAAAGACAGTAGGAAAAACCCACTTTCTGAAATTATGGTTGGGCTTTTGTATATGGAAGACGGCAAATATGATGCGGGTTTGGCAAAGTTACAAGAATTTATTTATTTAGAGCCTGATTTGATTATCACAAACGGGGTTAAAAAATACGTTGAGCAGCATACAAATTTGAAATATTTTAAGTAGAGATAGTGGTAATAAATATTGTCAATACGTTACTTATCTTGTCAGCATTACCATCAATACTGAAATATCAGCAGGTTTTACCCCCCCAATACGGGAGGCTTGCGCAAGCGTGACAGGGCGCACTTTTTCAAGCTTTTCACGTGTCTCCGTAGAAATATGCGTAAGTTTGCTATAATCCAAATCCTCAGGGATTTTTATTTTTTCAAGCTTATCCATTGTTTCTATTTGACGGTTTTGACGGTCAATGTAGCCCACATATTTAATTTTAATTTCCGCTTCTTCGTGTATTTCTGCTGGTAGATTTAATCTGTTTGTTTCTTCATCAACTTCTTTTAAAACTTTATAATCAATATTGGGTCGTTTGATTAAATCAGCAAGCTTTATACCTCTTTCAATGTGTTCACCGTATTTTGAAAGCTTTTCGTTTATATTCTGAGTTGGCGAAAGTTTTGTTTCCTTAAGACGTTTAATTTCTTGCTCAATTTTTTGTTGTTTATTCAAAAATCTTTGATATCTTTCATCACTAATCAATCCCATTTTATGCCCGATTGGTGTTAACCTTTCATCAGCATTGTCTTGACGTAACAACAATCTGTATTCGGAACGTGAAGTCAACATTCTGTAAGGTTCTTGAATATCTTTTGTAACAAGGTCATCAATTAACGTGCCTATGTATGAATTGTTACGTGTAAGCTCCAGCATTTCTTTTTCGTTAAGGTAATTGAACGCATTAATACCGGCAACTAATCCTTGAGCTGCTGCCTCTTCATAACCGCTTGTTCCGTTAATTTGACCTGCACAGAAAAGTCCTTTTATTTTCTTTGTCATTAAAGAGTGATTTAATTGTAATGCAGGAACGGCATCGTATTCAACGGCATAAGCAGGTTTAATAATATGAACATTTTCTAACCCCGGTAGAGAATGTAGCATTTGTATTTGCACATCTGCTGGCAAACTTGTTGAAAAACCCTGTACATAAATTTCGTAAGTATCTTTGCCTTCTGGTTCGATAAAAATATGATGAGAAGGATTGTGAGCAAAACGTATAACTTTGTCTTCAATAGACGGGCAGTATCTCGGGCCAATTCCGTGAATAAGTCCTGCATACAACGGTGATTTGTCCAAATTGTTTTTTATAATTTCGTGAGTTTTTTCCGTTGTTCTTGTTAAATAGCAGGGATATTGCTTTCTTACGGGTCTGTTCGGTTCAAAAGAAAAGAAGTGTAATTCTTCATCGCCCGGTTGAACGGACATTTTGGAATAATCAATCGTGCGGGAATCAACTCTTGCGGGAGTACCTGTTTTAAGCCTTTTTAAAGAAATACCGTTTTTAAGCAAAGAGGCAGAAAGCCCAGTTGCGGCACGTTCCCCCATTCTTCCCGCATTTACGTATTGCAAACCTACGTAGCACTTGCCTTCAAGCGATGTACCTGTCGTTAAAATTACTGAAGGTGCATAATATTCCAGCCCGAACTCGTCTTTGACACCTTTTATAACCTCATTTTCAATCATTAATTCAACAGCCATTGCCTGTTTTATTGAAATATTGTCGGTGCTTTCGATAACATTTCTCATAAAACGCATGTACTCTTTTTTGTCGGATTGTGCACGTAAGGCTCTTACGGCAGGGCCTCGTGAGGAGTTTAGCATCTTCATTTGCATATAAGTTGCATCTGCAGCAATCCCCATAACACCACCAAGAGCATCAATTTCTCTTACAAGACAGGATTTTGCGGGGCCTCCTACAGCAGGGTTGCAAGGCATAAGTGCAATGTTATCAAGGTTGAGCGTCATTAAAAGGCACTTCAAACCGAGTTTTGCAGCCGAAAGCACAGCCTCACATCCGGCATGTCCCGAGCCTACAACTATCAAATCGTAATTAAACATAACCTTATTATATCCGAAACAAAAAACATTGAACTTTTGTCGAATGAAATTCGACCGGAAGTTATTTAATTTTAATAATGTATACAAAGGAGAGAATTATGAAACATGAAGAAATTTTAAAAACGGTTAAAAATACCGGAAAAGCAAAAGAATTCTTTTTGCAAGAGCTTGCATTTAAAACAAGCCCTGACAGACTTCACAAAATGATTTCGGAAAGTCTTGAAGATTTTAATTTGATAGATGTAAGAGATTATGATGATTATATAAAATCTCATATTCCTTATGCGGTTCATATTCCTATGGATCAGCTTGATGAACAGTTGGAAAAATTGTCTAAAGATAAAATAAATATTTTTTACAGTTATTGTCCTATATGTCAAAGATGTGTGAAAGCAGCTTATATCGCTGCTGATAAGGGATACCCTTCAATGACTCTTTTAGGCGGATTTAAGGGCTGGAAAAAAAGAGGATTTGATATTGTTGAAGACGATGTTTCTGATTATCCGGGATAACAACTTTTAGCAGGGGGCATTTGCCCTCTGTTTCATTTAGAACGTTTATCTCATATCTCACTTACTAAATAGACTTCCTCAAATGTCACAATTAAGTTTCTTTTCACCCGTAATAATATTTAATAACAAATTGGTTTGGAATGGTCTTTAAGTTTTTTGCCACAACAATGACCTTAATATTTTTTTGACTTGCTATTGTGTAGTATAATATTTTTATGGAAAATTTGACCGAGCAAAAAGCATCTGTGCCCGCTATCAAAAAGTATGTTTTAAAAAAACAAAATTCGCAGACAGATTATAAAATTAGTTATGAAAAGGACTTAAACCCTTCACAGCTTGATGCGGTAAAAACCAAAGATGGTGCTGTTCTTGTTATTGCAGGCGCAGGCTCGGGAAAGACTAAAACTTTAACCTATCGAGTTGCAAGGCTGATTGAAAGCGGTATAAATCCCGAAAACATTTTGCTTTTAACTTTTACTAAAAAAGCTGCCGATGAAATGCTTAACAGGGCGGTTATGATATTGGATTCACGTTGTGAAAAGGTTGCGGGAGGTACATTTCACTCTTTTTCTAACTTTATCTTACGAAAATATTCAAACCTTCTTGAATTAAGAAATAACTTTACCATTATTGATCGTGCCGATGCGGAAGATGTTGTAAATCACATCAGAGCACAGGTTATAGAAAAACAAGAAAAAAGATTTCCCCGAAAAGGTACAATACTCGATATTTACTCAAAAGCCATAAACAAAAACATGACGGCTGATGCGGTTATTGAATCGGAGTATAACCAATTTGCTCATTGTATTGAAAAAATCAATGAGATTTCAAAACGTTATGTTATTTACAAACGGGAAAACAGTCTTTTGGACTACGATGATTTGCTTTTGTATTTGCGTATTCTTTTGCAATCTAACGAGGAAATACGTAAAAAATTGTCCAATCAATACAAATACATAATGATTGACGAGTATCAAGACACAAACGCTTTGCAGGCTGATATTATAAGACTCTTGGCATCGGAACACAACAATGTAATGGCGGTTGGGGATGATTCGCAAAGCATTTATTCTTTTAGAGGGGCAAATTTTAGGAATATTCTTGATTTCCCTGCAATTTTTAAAGACACAAAAATCATTAAACTTGAACAAAATTACAGAAGCTCTCAAAATATTTTAAAACTTACAAATAAAATAATAGACAGAGCAAAAGAAAAATATACAAAAAACCTGTTTTCCGATATCGAAAACCCTGAAAAACCGGCACTTATTTGCACAAACGATATGCAAACAGAGGCGGAGTTTGTTGCACAGCGTGTTTTGGAGTTGCAGGAAGACGACATATCCTTAAACGACATCGCCGTGCTTTGTCGTAGTGCACGTATGACGTATAACCTTGAAATTGAACTTGCAAAACGGGCGATTCCGTACAAAAAATATGGTGGTTTAAAGTTTATTGAAACCGCTCACGTAAAAGATGTCATTGCGCACCTTCGTGTGGTTTTGAATCCCAATGACATTATCAGCATAAACCGTATTTTGCTCTTGCTAAACGGAGTTGGAGCACAAACAGCGATGAAGCTTTTACCCGTAGTGGCAAAAGAAAATCTTGATACGGAAAAAGTTATGCTTCCTTCTAAAAGCTCGGGCAGTATTAAAAAATTGTTCAATACGGTAGCGCAGCAACGGCAGTATTTGTTAAAACCGTCTGTAATTGTAGACAACATTCTTGCGTATTATGAACCGATTCTTGTTGAAAAATATGACGATTATCAAAAACGATTGAAGGATTTGGAGCATTTTCGCTATTTGTCGGAACAATACAGTAATTTGGAAGATTTTTTAAGCGACCTTGCGCTTGAGCCCCCTGACACCTCCGTTTCTGAGGTGGAAGACGGTGCACAAAAAGACGAGTGCCTTACTCTTTCTACTATTCACAGTGCCAAAGGGCTTGAGTGGAAGGCTGTGTTTATTATCGGTGCCGTAGACGGACGTTTCCCGAGCGTCTATTCCTTTAACTCCGAAGAAGAATTGGACGAAGAACTCCGTCTTATGTACGTTGCAACCACACGTGCAAAAACGCATTTGTATATCACCTATCCGATAGACATGTTCGACCACGCAACAGGCATGGTTTTGTCAAAGCCTTCTAGGTTTTTAGACGGCATTGACGAAGAAATTTTGGAACGCTGGATACTGGCGCAGGAGGATTAGCCTACTTGCACACCTGATTAATAATATCTTCTACTGTGCGAGATAGTGTACGGTTTAGCACAAGTTCTTCTTTTATTTTGTCGTAAGCATATAAAATCGTTGTGTGTTTCTTTTCAAAAAACTCACCAATTACAGGCAAACTCTGTTTTGTAAGTTCACGGCACAGGTATATAGAAACCTGACGAGCCTCGGAAACTCTGGCGGAACGCCCTGTACCTTTAATCTCTTTTGGCGAAATATTATAGTATTCCGCAACTTTGTCTACTATTCCGTCAAATGTGTAGCTTTTTTCTTTTTCGTTGTAGTTAATAATTTTTTTAACATTGTCGATTGTTAAAGGCATATCGTTTATGCTTGCATAAGCCGTTACTCGGTTGAATGCGCCTTCAAGCTCACGAATGTTGTTTGCATAAGTGGCTGATAAAAATTCGATGATATTTTTAGGAACATCAATATTAGTATCTTTTGCAAGATTGAACAAAATTGCCATTCTTGTTTCAATGTCAGGGACTTGAATATCCGCCATAAGCCCCCATTCAAAACGGCTTATCAATCTGTCTGACAGCGAAGGTATTTCCTTTGGTGTTCTATCAGAGGTAATTACAATTTGTTTTCCGGCTCCATGCAGTGTGTTAAAAGTGTTAAAAACTTCTTCTTCCGTCCTTGTTTTGCCCGCAATAAGCTGTATGTCGTCAATTAATAGGACATCAACTTCCCTGTATTTTTTACGGAATTTGTTCATTTTTTTTGTTTTTTCGTCACCACGGGCAAGTGCGTTTACAACATCATTAACAAATTCTTCCGCTGAAATAAACAAAACTTTTAAATCAGGTCTGTTTTTAATTATGTAATGCCCGATAGCCTGCATAATGTGGGTTTTACCAAGTCCGGGACCTCCGTATATGTACAGTGGATTGTATTTTTCACCCGGTTTTTGTGCTACGGTTTGAGCCGCAACATAGGCAAGTTTGTTATTTGAGCCGACTACAAAATTTTCAAACTTGTATTTTAAGTTTAAGTTTGAAGACTGCATTTGAGTAAGGCTGTCGTATTTTAATTTTGCGGGGTCTTTTTCATCATTAAAGAGCAAAGAGCCAGTTCTTTGTTTTTTAGCAACTTTTTTTACGAGTTCTTCATCAACAATAATTTTAACTTCAAGGTCTTTACCGGTAACTTGTTTTACGGCATCAAACATTTGATTGTAATTACTTTTTCTCAAAATGCTTGCCGCAATAGCTTGTCCCGTATGAAGAACAAAACAATTTTCGTCATAATATTGAGGTTCTAAAGGCAATATCCATGTAGAAAAAGTAGGTTCTTTTACTGTTCCTTTAAGTATTGCTAAAACCTCATTCCAAACTTGAATAATATGTTTATCTTGACCCATGCAATTATTTTACATCAAACAATTGGGATATTATAGTTTATTTTAAATAATATGTACCTTTGTTGAATAAGGCAAAATATTTACCTGCAAATGCTTAATCTTCTTGTAAATCTTTCGCCAAAATCGGTGTAATTGCGTTTTGCACGTTTAACTTCGATTTCTACGTTATCAAGTTTGAGCATTTCGATTTGTTCTTTAATTCTTTCATCTTTAACAAACCATTTAATTTTACCGCTGTTGCAGTATTTTGCATAATGGTATGTTGAAGATAACACGCAGACTTTAAGGGCATCCAACATATTTAGCCCTGATATATCAATATTGAGCAGGGGACAGTTTGTTGTTGAGATATAGTCTTTGGCTTCGTTTACGGCTTCTAAAATATTTTCTTTATAATTACCGACTTTTAAGTACGCTTCTTTTGCTTGTTGTGAGTCTGTTGTTGTCATAAATCCTTATTCTCGTTATATGTACTTCTCTCTATGGGGACTCCAAAATTGTTTGGTTTACATATAATATAACGAGATAATTTTTCAAAAATTCAACAAATAAACAAAAACTACATCTTTTGTATTACTGTCAAGCTATAATTAAGTTTTAACGGTAATGTCCCGATTATCCATTGAACAAATGCGAATATCAAACACTTGAATATAATTCTTGTTGCTTACGGACATCTTGTCAAACAATAAACTGTTGAATAGCTTCTTGTACTTGATTAACAGAAATATCTTTTATGCATTGATAATTGCGTTTGCATTTTTTCTTTAAGCCGCATGGTTGGCATGGTAAATTGGTTTTTAAAATTACTGCATTTTTGCAATATGCTCCCCATTTTGTGGTATTCATAGGGCCGTAAATTCCGACAACGGGAATATCTGCCGATGCGGCAATATGAAGGTTTCCACTGTCACAGCCTGCTATAAGACTGCATTGTTTTGTAAATGCAAGGGTTTGGCGAAGATTAAAACATCCGCAAAAATTTATCGGGGTAATTTTTAACGGCTCATTAATAAGCGATATGATTTCTTCATAAGTTTGAGCATCGTTTTTAGCGCCGTTAAATACAACTTGCACATTTTTTTCGTTGCTTAACCACGTGATAATCTTTGCCCAGTTTTCTTTTGCCCATTCTTTTTTACGGTTTCCGCTTGTTGCATGGATAATTACAATTGGTGTATCAAATTTTACACCTTTTTGTTGCATAACGTTTTTAACAAAGTCTGATTCTTCTTGCGTTACCCAATTTTCAAGATAGTTGTCTTTAACATCAATTCCGTCAGCTTTTAAAACATCTAAAAAGCAGTCAATTTCATGTCTTTCTTGTACATAAGGCACTCTTTTGGTTAACAAAAAGCCTCTGCCTTCTGTATTAAACCCGATTCGTTCTTTTATACCTGCAGCAAAAGCGAGAAATGCACTTGATAATGAACGTTTTAGCACGTAAGCTTTGTCGTATTTTTCTTTACGCAGGATTTTTACATAATCGAAAAAATTCTTTTTTTCTTCACCGTCTTTATTTTCGTAACGGTGTTTTTTTGTTGTGTCAAAATATATAAAATTGTCGACATAAGGACATTGGTCAATAATTTCACCTGACACCGGCGCAACCATAAGGTCTATTTGCGCATTGGGGTATGCATTACGAAGGTTTCTTAAAAACGGTACCGTTAAAACCGTATCGCCTATAAAACGATATCTCATCACAAGAATCTTGTATTTTTTAGTCGTCATTTAAAAGCCCTTTCAAATCCAATACGGGTTTGAGTTTTAATGCATATATTTCCGTATTTGAATCGGTTATTTCTCGCAGTTTTACGGCATCTTTTTCTGTAGTAATCATGTATTTTGCATCATACTTCTTCATAAGAGCACGTAATTCTTCAATATCTTCTTTTGTATAAATGTGATGATCGGGAAAATCCTTTGTTGCCATAATATCGTAACGGCGAAGATACTTGTAAAACTGTTCGGGTTGAGCAATTGCGCTAAAAGCAATTGCGGCTTGGGTTTCATCAGCCGTTTTTTTGGTTTTAATATTGTATACGCTTTCAGGCAGCATTGAACATACAAAAGTCGGAATGTTGTACTTTTTCTTTAAAAATCGGGCAAAATTTTTAGCTTTTTTATCGTTAAAATTTTTATTTGTGACAACAATTCTGTTTGCACGTTTTATTTCGGATACAGGCTCTCTTAAAGCACCGAGAGGTAAAACACAGTTGTTGGAGAATTGTTTTTCGCAGTCCACAACCAAAATATTTAAATCTCTGCCCAGTTTTTGGTGTTGGAATCCGTCATCTAAAATCAGTTTTGTGCAATGGAGTTTGTCTTTTGCAAAAATTGCAGCTTTAACACGACTGGCGCATGTCAATACAGCGGTTTTGGGGCAATGTTTTGCAAGCCATACGGGCTCATCTCCGGCTTCTTCTGCTTTAAAAAAGATTTTTTTGCCGTCTGAAACAACGTTAACCTCTTTGTTTTGAATTTTACCGCCGTAACCTCGAGAGAGAATTGCGGGGTAATCACCTTTTTTGCTAAAATAGTTTGCTATTTCCGCTGTAATAGGAGTTTTACCCGTTCCGCCTGTTGTGAGATTTCCTACGGAAATTGTATATGTGTGCGGACGGTAAATTCTGAGTTTCTTTTCACGATACATTTTGTTTCGTGTTTTTACAACCGCAAGGTAAACTAACGAAGGTATTCCCAAAAGTGCATAAAGAACACCGGCGCCGATTTTTTCAATAAAGTTAAAATTTTTTTTGTAATGAAATTCCGTTAAAAATACTTTCATAGTAATAATTTTATAATAAAACGTTTTTGATGTCATATTTGCTAAACATTAGCTTAACATTTGCTTTGATTTTATTTGGATTGAAATATAATAGTTCTTATAGTAGCTAACGGATTTTGATTAATCCGATACATAAAAACTCGATGGAGTTATTTGTTGTCTTTAAGCAAAGACACACCATATAAAAAATTGGAGAAAGGAGAATTTTTATATGAAAAAGATTTTAGGGTTGTTGTTATTTGGTGCAATGATTGCTTTTGCTCCCGCAAATGTTTATGCCGCATCATACAATACATCAACAAATTGGTTCGATACCAAAAATGTTAGTCATGTTAATACAATTGGGCAAAATATTGTTAAAGCTAACAAAATGCCTTCTACGGTAACTTTCAAAGTTACAGATAACGAAAATATGAATACGGATATTGCCGCTACAACACAATTTGTATATATCAATGCGCAAGACTTAAAGTTTGTTGAAAACGATAACGAGCTTGCCGCTGTAATAGCTCACGAACTCGGACACATTGTTAACGGTCACAATGCAAAATCTTCTGTGTTGAATACTGCAATTTCCACATTTAATCCGAACACTACAACACAAGCAGGGGCTACAACAGTGGATTTGTTAAAAACAATATCTTCTAACAAGGTAAGTAAAGACAACAACAAAGAGGCTGATATTACAGCGGTTGACCTTCTTGCAACAGCAAAATACAATCCTCTTGCTTTGATTTCCGTTGTTTACAAATCCGATGTTGCAATTGCAGGCGGTTTGATGGATTCAAATCTTTCTTGCGAAGAAAGAATCATGAATATTTACGATTACGCAAATTACAATTATCCCGCTACAGTTAAAGCAAATTACAAAACAAATTCTTATCAAAGCGCATTAAATTTGATTTACGCAAATTTAAAAATCAGAAATGCAGACAAGAAAAAACTTGCTAAAGCTAAAAAAGAACAAGAAAAATTACAAAAAGCAAAACTTAAAAGAATAAGAAACATGGCAAAATCAACAAATCCTTGGAGTTCTGCATACAGCCTTATGCAAACTGCAGGAAATTAAATGTTTGAGGCGGCTTCGCTTGTAGAAGTGTAATGGAGTGCGAATGACGCCAAGTCTAGCATTTTGCGGAAGTGACCCCATGCACTTGTTGCCTGTGCCGAACTTGTTAATAAGAATGAACTTGTTTTTTGCACAGGTTCAACAAGTAGTCGGAGTCAGTTGACAATATGAAATATTTAACAAAAAACGTAGAAAGGCAGTGCTATTGGCACTGTCTTTTTTATTGTCCTTTTAGTGAACAAAACTTTATTTTGTTCGTTGTATAATATGTGAAGATTAAATTACATTTAAAGGAGTAATTAGATGAAGAAAATATTGGCTATATTCAGTGCGGTATTATTGTCAGCATGCCTGTTTGTCGGTAATGTTGTAAAAGCAGCTACGCCTGATGAAGCTCTTGCGTTTTTTAACAAATATATCAATGCTGCAAATACATATAGCGATACTATTGTGAACTATTATGCACCCGATGCAAAAATCATAAGAGAAGGTATTAACGCTCAAGGGAAAAAAGTCAGTGTCGTTGTTGGAACAAAACAGTATTTTAACCAATTGCGCATAGGTGCAAACCTTGCAAAAGTAAATAAATATAAAAACACTTATACCCAAAGAAAAATAACAAAAGTTGGCAATGATTACAAAATCACCTGTATAAGAACAGCTTCTACGGGCAAAGATACATTTCCGTCTTATTTTGTAATAGGTCCTGATGCAAACGGTAATTTAAAAATTAAAGAAGAAATGACAACAACAAAACAACAATCAATATTAAAACACGGAAAATAATCGGTTGGCATTTCGGTTCAAAATTAAACATACCAAAGTTAAAAAATCTTTATTGACACAAATAACATTTTACATAATGAGAGTCTGAAAGCTTTGTAATTTCGGGCTCTTTTTGTGTACAAATTTGCATAACATAAGGGCATCTTGTGTGGAATTTGCAAGCCTTAGGCGGATTTTTGGGTGAAGGAAGGTCGCCCGTTAATTTTATTTCATTTCCCGATTTTTCGTGAATAGACGGTACCGCAGAAATTAATGCCTGAGTGTAAGGGTGTTTTGGCGATTCAAAAAGTTCATCTGTTTTTGCAAGTTCAACGATGTTGCCCAAGTACATAACCGCAATGCGGTCTGAAAGATATTTTACAACCCCCAAATCATGAGAAATAAAAAGTATTGTTAAATTCAATTTTTCTTTTAATTCTTTTAACAGCGTTATTATTTGCGCCTGAATACTCACATCCAACGCTGATACCGGCTCGTCCGCAACAAGAAAATCGGGTTTTAAAATCAACGCTCTTGCAATGGCAATTCTTTGACGTTGTCCTCCCGAAAACTCATGAGGATAGCGTTTAAGGTCATCTTCGCAAAGTCCTGTCAGGTTAATAATTTCAAGTATTTTGTCTTTAATAATCTTTTTGTCACGTATGCCATGTACAACAAGAGGTTCTCTTAACAGCGAAAATATTGTCATTCTTGGGTCAAGACTCGAGTAAGGATTTTGAAAAATCATCTGTGCTTTTTTTCTGAAAGCTTTTAATTCTTTTTTGTTTAAATCAAAAATGTTTTGATTTTCGTAATACATATACCCTTCGGGCGAATAGCACTCGGGGGAAAGAAGTTTTAAAACGGCTTTGCCCAAAGTTGATTTTCCGCAGCCCGATTCACCTACAAGCCCGAGAATTTCGCCTTTATAAATATCAAGGTTTATGTTGTTTAAGGCATGTATGTATTCTTTGTTTTTGCCTAAAACGGCAAAATCAGAGGTTATCGGGTATTTTATGTTTAATTCTTTGATTTCTACAAGTTTTTGCATAAGTTAATTATATCGTTTATTTGTAAATTTTCTAATATACATTAAGGTAAACCCAGTAGCTGCGGAAGACTTTTTTAACATATTCCCTTGTTTCGGGATACGGAATGTTTTCTATAAATTCGTCAAAGTTTTTGTAACTCAATTTTTTAGTCCAGCTTTTTACGGAATTAGGGCCTCCGTTATATGCCGCAACAGCTAGCAAATCATCGTTGTATAGCTGAGTTTTTATTTGTTTTAAATATGCGCAGCCCAGTTTTAGGTTTGTTTGCGGGTCAAAAAGCGTGTATGCGCCTGCATAGTTCGTCCCTGTATGCGAGGCAATATAAGATGCCGTTGCAGGCATGAGTTGCATTAGTCCCATTGCTCCTGCCGAACTTCCTGCTTTCGGGTTAAAATAGCTTTCTTCTCGGATGAGTGCGGTTACAAGAAAAGCATCCAATTTGTACATTTTTGAATAACTGTTTATCAAGTTTTGATATTTAACAGGATAAGCTATTTTGTATAAAGAGTCCGAGAAAGGAGGTTTTAATTCTTCTTCTGCAATAGCATTTCTTGCAAGGATTGCGGCTGTTGAAATTTTGCCTTCTTTGTATTTTATCCAGCTTTGTACCGCTTTGTTGTTTGGTTCGATTTCCCCGAGAAGTTTGTAATCGTTAAGTTTTAAAATTGTATTTATCAAGGACACACTGTCATCGGAGATAGTGGTGTGTTTTAACGGAAAAGCTATATCAGGGTGTTTTTCCGAAAGTTTGTGGGAAGGTTTTGTGTTCCAGTTTGCCGCACGACTGATGTTTAATAATTTGTCCGCCCTATATGCATAATAATCATCTGGATATTTTTCAATCAATCTTTGATACAATCCTGCGGCTTCATGGCGATTGCCTGTTTTTTCGGACAATTTGCCCATCCAAAACATTATACGTGGAGCTGCAATAGTGTTGGCATAGTTTTTCATATGAATCTGTCCGAGAAGTTTTGCTTCTTGGTAATCCCGTCTTTGATATGCTTGCCAAAACAAGTTTGCAACTGCATCTGAGGCAAATTTGCCTTCGGGGAATTCTGTGTAAATTCGTCTGTATAATTCATCTTTTTCTGTTTGATATTTACAAAGATTGTATAAAATAAAATCTTCACCTTTTGCGGAAGAATGTTGTGCTAAATTCAATGCTTTTTGCCATCCTGATTTTGCACCTTGCGGATATATTGCGGCATAGTTTTCCAATACGTTATGCAACAATTCTTCTTCCGTAAATTCGCTGTATTTGGGATAATTAAGCTCAAACAGTTCTCTTGATTTTTTGTAATCTCCCTGACGTTTTGCAATTATACTTAAATATGCCCAAACATCGGTCATTTTTGCTTTGTTAAAGTTTTCGTAAGCCTGTTTTGTCATACCGTTAAGATAATATGCTTTGCCTGCATTAAAATAATCGGTTGATGTTATAGGCAAATCAAGACTGTTGATATTGTCAATGCAATTTAGCGCAAAACGACCGCTAGGGGCGTCAGTAAGATATTCTTCAAAATATTTTTTTGATTTTTGTTTTTTGTCAAGTATGTCTTTTTCGTCTTTTTGTTCTTTTGCTCTTTCTTGATAAATAACACCCAGATAATATCCCGATGCGGTTTTGTATTCACTGTCTTTAAAATTTTTTCTTATGTCATTAAAAGTTTTTTCGGCTTTATTATAGTCTTTTTCTCTAAAATAGTTTTGCGCCAGTGCGTAATAGGCTTTTTGTATAAACAAAGATTCGGGATATTTTTCTATAAACAGTCTGTATTTTTTTACAGCGGTTTGAGAATCCTTGAGTTCATCAGCGCACAAAGCTTGTCTTAAAAGTGCAAGTTCATATATTGCAGAGGTTTTTGATACATTGGCAAAATTAAAGTAAGCATTTTCAAAATCGTTTTGTTCTATAAAGGTCAATCCCTGTTTATATGTTGTAAAATCTTTATCCGTAACTCTTGTCATTTTGACAACATTTGTAAGCACAATCAGTATAAGTACCGCAAATGCGGCTGTTATTGCAATGAATTTTAGTTTTTTCTTCCAATCCAACTTTTATATCCCCTAAAAATTTTAAACTCTTTTGTAAATATCCCAAACAGCGGACTAAAGAGCAAGGTGCTCTGCAAACAAGTATAGCATAGTCTGTATAGTTAAATCGAGAGAGATATTTTATATTTTATGGATATTTTACATGTTTACCATACAGTTAAACCCGACAACAAAACCTCAAAACCTTTACATAAGTTTTTTGAGAAGTTTTACGACAAAACTAAATCACCTGTTATAAAAAATTATGTTTATTACCAAAAGCCCGTTAAAGTACTTTAACTTAAGGTAAAAAAGTGTTATATTGAAGTGTTTACTTTTTCCGGTTTTTCGACAGGTAAAGTCAATGTAAAGGTTGAACCTTTCCCGACTTGTGATTCAACGGTCAAATTACCGTTATGTGCCTCCATTATTTTTTTTGCAATAAACAACCCCATTCCCGAGCCTACTTTTTTGAATCTTGTTTTTGTGCAATATTTTTCATCAAATAATGTTTTAATTAATTTTTGAGGTATTCCTTGTCCTTCATCTTTTACGGACAGTTTTAGTATTTCGTTTTTGTTTGTTATGTTTATATAGATAGTAGAGCCTGCGGGTGAACATTCTGAGGCATTGGTAAGAAGGTTTAGCAAAACTCTTTTTATTTCCCGTTCGTCAAAATTAAAAATATCATCTTTAATATTACATTTAACTCTTACTGTTTGATTCTCGAACTCGAAAAGATAATTCAGTTTTTCCAGACAACATTCAACGCACTGTTTTATTGAATAAGCTCTTTTAAAAATCTTGAATTTGTTGTTATCAAGCTTGTATTTTGTTAATACATTGCTTGTCATATGCATCATATAACGGGTAGAATTTAATATTTCTTTTACTATATCTTTTTGCTCTTTTTGTAACATCCCAAAGCTACCGTTATACAACAACTCCAATGCTCTTTGCTCCGCTCTTACGGGAGTTGTCAGGTCATGTGTGAGTGTTTCCATAAACTGCTCTCTTTGTTCTTCAATTTTGACTTCTTCGCTGCGGTCATCCATAATTATCAAAAAACCGGCATGTCGTGAGTTTTTATAAATTTTGGATACAATGGTTTTAGTATATTTTTTATTATTTATCGTAACGTTAAAGGACGTTTGATTATCTTTTGAATTTGCAAATCTGATTAAAGAATTAACGGCTTCAATCTGTTTGTTATGTGTAAGAATGTCAATAAAATTCAACATGCAATTTTTTGATTTTGTAAGAATTTTATTATTTTGATTGGTAATATTAAAATCCGTGTCCGTAAGGATTATTTCATTACTTGAATATTTAAATATGCAATCGAGTTTTTCTTTTTCTTCAAGCAATTCGTCATTTGCTTTTTTCAATTTTAAAATATTATTTATCTGAGCACGCAAAGCTACAACATCAAAAGGCTTTTCAATAAAAGTATAAGACCCCATGTTGTAACTACGGGCTTTGTTTTTACAGTCAGGATGTCCGCTTACAAAAACAACAGCCGTATTTTTATGAGTTGTCATAAATTTTTCAATAAACAAAAAACCGTCAAGTTCGGGCATTATAATATCTATCAAAACAACATCAACATCGGTACTTTTTAATTCTTCAAGTGCTTTGATTGAAGAAGTATACGGCAAAATTTTGCAATTTAGCGGTGATAAAGTTTCTTCAAGTAATTCGAGAGTCATTTGGTTGTCGTCTACAATTAAAATCGTTCCGTTTGTCTTTTCCATTAAAAAGTCTTCCCTTGCTTGGACTTCAATCGTAAACTGATTTTATTGAAATAAGTATTACCCACATGGCGGATAATTCTGTTCATGAATTTACTATATTTTATTATTCTTTTATCCCGCCTGATAAAATATCGTTTATAAAATATTTTTTACCCAATAAAAATATAATGATTACAGGCAAAGACAATATGACGGAACATGCTGTCAAATCACCCCACAATATGGTCTCTCTGAAACTGCTTTTAAATTGTGACAGCGCTACGGGTAAAGTGGTAATATCCGTTGAATTTGTAACAATTAATGGCCACATAAAACTGTTCCATGTTGTTATGAATGTGAATAATCCCAAAGTTACAACTGCAGGTATTGATAAAGGAAGCGCTATTTTAAAGAAAATTTCAAAGAAATTACATCCGTCTATTCTGGCGGCATCTTCAATTTCATAAGACAAGTTTTTAAACCATTGTCTCATTAAAAACACACCAAAACCGCCAAAAATTCCAGGGAGTATTAATGCCTGATAAGTGTCTATCCAGTGCAATTCCTTCATAACAAAAAATAGAGGAATTATGTTTACCTGAGGCGGAACCATCATTGTGATTAAAAATACAAAAAATAAAAAATCTTTGTATTTAAAATTGCACCTTGCAAACGTATAGCCTGCCATTGCCGAAAACAAAACCTGAAATATTGTTGTTGTCAGCGCAACAAACAGACTGTTTGCAAAAAATCGTGCAAGCGGGAGTTTTGTAAAAACGTGAATATAATTATCCAAAATAAACGGCTTCGGGACAAATGACGGAGGATGTGAAAAAATTTGACTATCAGTCATAAAAGATACAGAAATCATCCACAAAAAAGGTGCAATCATTGTAATTGCCCCCAAAATTATTGTTAAATAACCCGTAATTTTAATAAACTTTTTCATATCTGATTTTAATTATACAAAATATTTTCTTAATTAACAGGGTTGTTGTTTTTATAAAAATATGTTATACTACACATGTAACAACAAGAAAGATTCTGACTATGACAAGCGTGCTTTTATTGAATTGCGAAGACAAACCGCTTCGGATATGCAGTTGGAGGCGGGCGCTGAAATTATTGATAAACGGCAAAGCTCAGTGTGCAAAAAGTATACGGAATCTTGAGGATTATTTGAGTGTAGATAATACACAAATCCCTAAAATTATTAAATTAAAGTATAATGTGGCAGTTCCATACAAGGAACTGCCTTTTTGTCGGGAAAATGTTTTTGTTCGGGATGAATATACCTGCCAATATTGCGGCAAAAAGTTTCCTGCATCGGAATTAACTTTAGACCATGTGTATCCAAAATCAAGGCTCGGACCGGATATTTGGGAAAATATCGTCACCTGTTGCAAAGAATGTAATCAATACAAAGCTGATAAAACACCGAAAGAAGCGGGGATGAAGTTGTTGCGCCGTCCGTTTAGACCGGATGATTATTTTGAATATGAGATGAAAAAGTATTCTTATGCCGACCAATTGTATTGGCAGAAATGGTATTCGCAAAGTGCATAAAAATAAAAATGACCGATATGAAAATCGGTCTTTTTTTAGATTTGGAAATCGTCCAAATCTCCTCCCAAAAAATTATAATATTCTGATTTTTGATATTCCGAACTTGTTCGAAATTAATGATTGTATGAACCTTAAAATAAATTCAAGGTGACAATTAGTAAAATCTTTAATACATTTATTAAAGCACCGAAAACCTTGTTTGTATAGCGTTTTTTGAGTGCAAAAAGGTAACATTTTTTTTACAATCATGTATATCCGCTCTACATCATGGTTTCCATGATTTTAATTCATGTAATATTTGTTTACAAAACTGTGGTTTTGCTATTTTTTTATTCTAAATATTTTAAATTCTGCAGGTTTTAATTCATCAAAGTGAATAGTTGCTTCAGTATTTTCGGTTTTAACTTCATCAAAAAACGCTTCACCCGATTTGTCGGCAGATTTATAAACATATTCCGCAAGAATTGAGTAATCACAAGGCAAGTTAACTGTTTTATCGAATACGGATTCTCCGTATTTTGTAAATGTATTAGAGTTTTCAGTTACTTTTTCTGTCGGCGAATTGTAATTTGCCGCAACGATAATAGCTTCTTTAAGCGGATCTTTGGATATTATCCAACAAACAAAACCGTCATCATCTTGCACAATAATTCTTGCTTCGCCTTCTCGTGTCAGTTTATTTTCCAGTGCAAACTTATTTATTGCATTAAATTTGTTGAAAAATTCAAGGTTTTTGTTGCGGCGCATAGAAATTTCTTCGCCGATTACACTCTCAATCCCTGTTTGTGTAAATGATTCATCACCGTCAATAAACATTACGGGGCGTTGTGCGTTTTTGCCCCCCGGTAGAAATTTGTATTTGAACCATTTAAACAGTGCGCCGTCTTCTCCCAATTGTCCGGGGTATTGGTCTATTGCTCTAAATTCACCGTCTTGATTGTTATAGGTTTTTAAAATAGATAAATTTCCTGTTTTTTCGGGAGCATTATAGTTATAGTTTTCAAGTTCTTGATTGTCATCAACAATAGTTTGCGGATTTTTGCAAAATTGAGAAATGATATCGTTACCCCATAATACGTCAAAATCCATATCTTCATGGTATTCTTTGTAGAATTTGTCCCAAAGCATATATTCAGCTAGGGTTGCAAAATGTTCTACGTCTTTTTTCATTTCTCTGTTTGCCCTGCCAAGAACACGTCTTGGAGCACGATAACTGATAGGCACACCATCTTTTTCCGATACTTCATCAACAATATGGTCTATGTGGTCTACTCTAAAACCGTCAAAATTGTAGTCTGTTCGCAATTGTCTTAAGTAATCAATGTACACATCAATTACGGGCTCATTGTATTCTCCTGTTTCAAGGCATACAAAGTAGTATGGTGTTTGGCAATCAAGGTTTGCAAAGTGAGTAACATCTTCACACTTGTAGTCAAAGTGTTTGAACATCGGATAGTCACCCGTTTCTGACATTCTGTCAAAAATCGGTGTGCCTGCCGAACACCAAGCACCCCCGGGGGCGGGCCACAAACCTTCTTCAATTAATGCTTTTATTGTTTCACCTTGTTTTGTGATGTCGCTTTCTTGAGTATTGTCGGAAGATTTTAAATTGTTTATTTTTTCAACAATTTCTTTGACTTTTTTGTGAATTTTTATTTGTTCTTCCTTTTTCATCATTGCATCGGAAAACTCTTTTTTCTTTGGTGCAATGATTTCTTCAAGCTTGTTGTATATTACTTGGTAGTGTTCCGACAAATCGCTTGAGCCCTTTTTTAATGTTGATTTGTAGATATCCCGTACAATTTCAATATCTTCAGGGTCAAAATCATTTTTTATTTGCTCGGATGCCCAATCGGCTTCTGTTTCCAGTTTTGTAATGAGTTCTTTAATATCATACCAGCGTGCAATGAAAGGCTTTGCCAACACCATTTTGGAAAATCTTCCCGTTTGAGGTAATACGTCATAAATTACACAGTGTCCTGCAAGCTGTGCAAATTTTATAAACAGTTGTACTTGTTGTTTTGTATCAAGTTTAAGTTTATCTGTTATTTTTTTGTCTTCCAAATTCGGGCTGACTTCTGTGCTTACAGGCAGGTATGCACAGCCGAATTCTCTCGGGTGAAACGGTATAAGATAAATTGTTGTGCCGAGAATTCCTTTTTCAGGAAGTCCTGCGGGTAATATAAGTACTTGCCTTAGCCAATCAATGAGTTTGCCTGTATCTTTTGTTTTGTTGCCGTGACCCAACCCGGCAAGGTTGATGAGTTTTATGTTATGCTGTTCTTTTTTTAACCAATCAGAGTTTTTAAACCCTGCTCTTTGTGCGGGTGAAAGTTGATTATTTTCAAAGCAAAAAGTTTCTTTTTCGCTGTCATAAATTTTATTGAGTTCCCATTTTACTTCCAGCCCGTAAAGTATTTCGGCTTCGGAAAGTTCTTCCAATGCTTGAATATATGAATACGGCAAATACCCGTTTTTTTCGATAATTTTTTTTATGTCATCTTTTTTCTCTTTTGGCAAAGAATTATAATCATATATTTCTTTCAGCTTTTTTAATAAAGTTGAAAGTTCTTCATCAAATTTTTTTTCTTGTTTATTTTTATTTAAATTCTTGAAAAAAGAAAACATTTTTACTCCTCTTTTGCCCGATGTTTTTATCAATATTTTGAAATATTGTTTATTAAGCCAATTCTTTTTTGATTATTTCAACAATTCTTTGACAAGAAAGACCGTCACCGTATGGGTTTATGGATTCGGACATTTTTTTGTATTCGTCAGGATTGTCCAAAAGTTTTTGTACTTCTTCGACAATTTTATTTGTATTTGTTCCGACAAGTTTCACTGTTCCGTATTCAACAGCTTCGGGACGTTCAGTTGTTGACCGTAACACAAGAACGGGTTTACCTAAAGATGGTGCTTCTTCTTGTACTCCGCCTGAATCCGTCATGATAATATGCGCTTCTTTCATCAAAGAACAAAATGGAGCATATTCCATTGGTTCAATAAGATGTATACGTTCTTTGCCTTCAAGAAGTTCTTTTACCGGTTGTTGTACGTTTGGATTAAGGTGAACGGGGTACACAACCTGAATATCTTTGTTTTTTTCTACCAATTCAAGAACCGCTTTACAAATATTTCTTATTGGTTCACCAAAATTTTCTCGTCTGTGAGAAGTTAATAAAATGGTTTTTAAATTAGGGTCTAAGCCTATATAACTCAAATCAGCTTTGTTGTTTTCAACAGTATGCAACAATGCGTCAATTACGGTGTTGCCTGTTTTGTAGATATGTTCTTTAGGAATTGCCGATTTAACAAGATTTTCAACACTTGTTTCAGTAGGAGCAAAGTGGTATGTACAAACCGCATCCGCAAACACCCTGTTGATTTCTTCAGGGAACGGATAATGTTTGTCAAAAGTTCTCAAGCCTGCTTCCACATGTCCTACGGGTATTCTTGCGTAAAATGCCGATAATGCTGCTGCCATAGATGTTGTTGTGTCACCGTGAACCAATACTATGTCGGGTTTACATTCTTCAAAAACCTCCTTCATAAGCAAAAGGACTTCCGATGTGATAGTCCAAAGGTTTTGATTAGGTTTCATTATATTAAGGTCATAATCAGGTTTTATGTCAAAAAGTTTTAAAACCTGATCAAGCATTTGACGATGCTGTGCCGTTACACAAACAACGCTTTTAAACGTTTCGGGGTATTTTTCAAATTCTTTTACAAGCGGAGCCATTTTTATAGCTTCGGGTCTTGTGCCAAAAACGGTTAATACTTTGATTTTTTTCATAAAATAATATCCTCGAACTTTTTTGTTCAAGGATATTATATATCAAATAATTTTGTGTAGTCTATAAACTATTCTTTCGGTCCGAACCAGTCACAGGATTCTTCGCCGCAAAAAGCTTTTTCAAGGTCTTTCATAATACTTTGATGTGTCATTTCAAAAGTAATCGGTGTTATGGATACCTTGTTCATACGCACTGCATTTATGTCAGTTCCGTCATTTTCATCATATTCAATCAACTCGCCTGCAAGCCAGTAATATATTTTGCCTCTGGGGTCAACACGTTTGTCATAGGTGCTTGTAAACATTCTTGTCCCGAGTTTTGTGATTGCAATACCCGCAACGTCTTCTTCTTCAAGAGAAGGGAAGTTGATATTGAGAATGGATTTTTGAGGGAAGTTAATTTCTTTGATTTTGTTTACAAATTTTGCCATAAAGTTAGCGGCAAAAGTGAAATTTTCCAACTCGCAATGAAGTCCTGCAAGAGATGTTGCAATAGCGGGATAGCCGAGCATTGCACCTTCCAATGCACAACTTACCGTACCCGAATACAGAATATCCGCACCAAGGTTCGGGCCGTGATTTATACCGGAAATTACCAAATCAGGCATTTCATGAGGTTCCAAAATTGCACTAAGTCCGATTTTTACGCAGTCACCCGGAGTACCTGTTGTTACCCAGTTTCTTTTTGCACCAAACTTAGGGTCAAGTTCTTCTACTCTTAAAGGAGTGTGCAAGGTTAATGAGTGACCTGCCGCACTTCTTTCTCTGTCAGGCGCAATTACATAAACATCGTGTTCACAGCTTAATGCTTCTGTCAGCGCTCTGATACCGTTTGCCATAATACCGTCATCATTTGAAATCAGTATATTCATCACACACTCCTATTGCTGTACCATATTATATATACCACATTTTGCAGATTTTTAAACATCTGTTTTCTGTATTTTAAGGAAAGTTGTAAAATTTTTAAATATTTCATATTGTCAACTGACTCCGACTACTGTCTTGGATTTTCTCTACGCTCAGATAGTTTCGCCTTCTGTGCGTTGCACAAGTCGGCTCAATATCTTCGCTATCCGGACTCCGTCCGTCCGAAAATCCGCTTGAACCTGTGCAAAAAACAAGTTCATTCTTATTAACAAGTTCGGCACAGGCAACAAGTGCATGGGGTCACCCCTCTCAAAAATGATACTTAATCATTTTTTCGGCAGAGTGCAAAATGCTAGACTTTGCGTCATTCGCACACCGTTACACTTCTACAAGCGAAGCCGCCTCAAACAAAATAAGAACATGTTTTATGAAAATACTATACGAAGCGTTGTATAATAACTTGTTGCAATAAATATTTTTATTTTTTATTTGAATTTCTTGCATTTATCGCATTAATTAATCCTGCAAATAACGGGTGCGGATGTTCAGGGCGAGATTTGAATTCCGGATGGAATTGGCAAGCCACAAACCAGTCGTTTTTAGGATATTCAACAATTTCACAAAGTTGTCCGTCAGGCGACATGCCGGAAAAGACCAAACCTGCTTTTTCAATCTGTTCTTTGTATTCGTTGTTTACTTCATATCTATGGCGGTGACGTTCTGATATGGTTTTTACTTTACCGTAGGCTTCATAAGCTTTTGTTCCTTTTTGAAGAACGCAGTCATATTTACCCAAACGCATTGTACCGCCCATTTCTTCAATATTCTTTTGTTCAAGCATAATATCGATAACGGGGTACGGTGTACCTTCGTTAAATTCCATTGAGTTTGCATCTTTTAAACCTACAACGTTTCTTGCATATTCAATTACGGCACATTGCATACCAAGACATAAACCTAAAAACGGAAGATTATTTTCTCTTGCGTATCTGATTGCATTCAGTTTGCCTTCAATACCCCTTACTCCGAAACCTCCGGGGACAACAAGTCCGTCGACATCGCTAAGAATTTCTTTTGTTTTTTTCATATCCGTACATTCTTCGGAATTTATCCATTTGATGTCGATTTTTGCTTGGTGAGAATATCCGGCATGTTTTAAGGATTCAACGACAGAAATGTAGGCATCCGATAAACCTGTATATTTGCCTGCAATTGCAATCTTAAATGTTTTTGTCGGGTTTTTGATTGTATCAACAAGCTTTCTCCAACTGTCGAGATTTGGTTTTTTGTCCAGTAATTGCAATCTTTGTAAAACAACGTGCGCCATATTTTGGTCTTCCAATGCAAGCGGTACTTCGTAAATTGATTTTAAGTCTTTACACTCAATAACCGCATCAGCAGGAACGGAACAAAACAGTGCAAGTTTTTCTTTTTCTTTTTTAGGGATTGGTTTTGTTGTGCGGCAAACCAAAATCTCGGGCTGTAATCCGTAACTTCTTAAAACGGAAACACTGTGTTGTGAAGGTTTTGTTTTGAGCTCTCCCGATGTAGGCAAGTAAGGTATCAGGGTTACATGGATATTAATACTGTTTCCGTATCCGATTTCTGTTTTGAACTGTCTTATTGATTCAATGAACGGTAAACTTTCAATGTCACCGATTGTTCCGCCTATTTCAATAATTAAAAAATCAGGTTTAAATTGTGACGCAGCTTTTTTTATTCTTGATTTAATTTCGTTTGTAATATGCGGAATTGTTTGGACGGTTGCACCAAGGTATTCACCTTTTCTTTCTTTTTTGATTACGGTTGAATAGATGCTTCCCGATGTTACGTTGTTTACTTTGCCTAAAGATGTATCTGTAAATCTTTCGTAGTGACCAAGGTCAAGGTCTGTTTCCGCCCCGTCATCTGTTACAAAAACTTCACCGTGTTGAAACGGGCTCATTGTTCCTGGGTCTACGTTTATATAGGGGTCAAATTTTTGTATTACAACGGAAAAACCTCTTGCTTTAAGCAGTTTCCCCAAGGATGCTGCTACAATACCTTTTCCCAGTGATGATACAACACCGCCTGTAACAAAAATAAATTTAGTTGCCATAATTACCCCTTATCTTTATTAATTTTATTTTTTTCAAAAGTTAAAAAGCTTAGAGGGTTTGCCTCTAAGCTTTTTGAATATTTAGTTTATTTTGGGGACCCTGAAAAATCCGTCCTCTTTTGCCGGCGCATTTGCCATAAGTTCTTCTTTTGTCTGTTCAGATACAACCTTGTCCTCTCGCATAACATTAACGACAGGAATTGCGTGACTCATCGGTTCAACGTTTGTTGTGTCAACTTCGTTCATTTGTTCAACATATTTTAAAATATCGCCTAACTGTTTTGAAAACTTAACTTTTTCGTCTTCCGTAAGCTCAAGTCTTGCCAGTTTGGCAACATGTTCCACATCTTTTATTGTAATCATATTATTCTCCAACCAAATTATATTATACATGTATCATGTTCAAAGCAGTTTTGCTATATTTATTTTCTTTTTTTTACAATAAAAAAGCTCTTTTATTAAAAAGAGCTTTTTATATATAAATTTGTTATGTTTTATTTTACTTCAGCATCAGGTTTGAATGTGTTGTCTACAAATTGTGCTCTGTCGATGTATTTTTGTTCGATTACACCGGCTTTGTAAGTTCTGTAAAGAATGCTTAAACCTGCTAATGCGCCTGCAATAATTTTTACAGGTTTCGGCGCAGCATTGATTAAAGTCCAAGCTTTTTTCAAGAATCCCATATTAGCCAAGTTAGCACTTCTGCCAAGAGCGGCTCTGCCTGCAAGAGCTGTTACACCTGTTAAGCCTGCAACTGTAACATTTGATATCATTGAATTTGCAAAATGTTTTGTAGCACAGTCAATCTTGTTGCCTGTTGTACCTTTTCTTTTATCAACAAATGAGTTCAATGTAGGTGACACTAAAAATAATACTTTTGACATAACTTCTTCCTTACCTTTTTTACAACACTTATACTTTATAAAAAACAAGCAAAGCTATTTAATTGCCATAACGTTCTTTTTTTGTTTACAATTGTTAACAATAAGCACAATGAATCAAAGTGAATATTTTGAAATATCTTCAAAATACTTTTCTAAGGCAAGATAACCTCTGTAAATTTCATTAGAAATTAAAGTATATCTGCAAGCCGCAAGATACTTTAGCTCGTTTGAGCGAATTTCCAGTATTCTGTCAGAATCCGCTTTTAAAGTTTCGTCTAACGACATAGACCATTTTTTTAGAAGTTCTATTTCTTCATTAATTTGTTTAATAGTGGAATATTCTAATTGATTAAAATCGTATTTGCCTAGTAATGCTTTGTCTTTTGAAGTAAGACGACTCTTTACAACCGGCGGTCCGTACACTTTTTTTATGACCATATAGTTGTCGGCAATCAAAATATGGGATTGAGGAACACCAACTTTTGCCAAAATTGAAGATATTCTCAACGAACTTAATTTTTCCGGATGCAAAGAAGTGTTTGTTAAAGTCAAATTTTCTTTGTTAGAAGGTTTTAGGTTTGTATAATTATTGTTAATTGTTCCGACCCTCATTAAGATATAGACGTATTAATTTTAGCGCAGCGTTACATATTTGTCATGCTACTTTGTAGAAATGTAAAGTCTTATAAATTTTAGGGCAATTTTGGTAGGGCAAAAGTTTTTATTTATACAAGGGGAATTATATTTACAGGAGGAATCATGGGAGAACATTCTCTTTACGGAGTTGTATCGCAACCTATTAGCTCTGTGACGGCACTAACTTTTAGTACTGATTATAAAAAGCAACAAGCCATGCAAAATGCAGGTACTCTTGCTCAAGGTCTTTATGAGTCTGTTGAAGCCTATCAAGAACGTATGAAACAGTGGTATGCAGAACAGGCAAAAAAAATACGAGAAGAAAATACAACTACTGCAGAAAAGAAATATCATGAAATAGCTTATCAAGTTTCGAAAAATTTAACGGATCCTGTGGCACTTCAAAGTCAGCTTGGAGAGATGCAGGCACTTTTTAGGTTTGCCAATTTTAATACATTAGACGCATCTTTTGATGCTAATTTGTATGCTGTACAAAATCAAGCACGGCTTACAGAAAATACATTGTATAAACTTAAAAACGGACAAGATGATAATACAGGCAGTTCAAATAATCCGATGCTTTATGACGGAAGTTTTCAAAATGTCGGCGAACGGGATTTCTTAAGTTAACATTTTCTATAATTGCATAGGCATAAAATGTAGGAACTGTTTTAACAGAACTCATGAAGAAATCTCTTACAAATATTAGATAGTACCGTATAAATCGTAATCATCACAACCTGTAACGGTTACAATTTCTATGTCACCGGGGACGGGTAATTCGTCTGTTTGTATATACACAAGTCCGTCTACTTCGGGTGCATCTCTGTAAGAACGGGCAATTACTTCTCCTGAAGATGTTACACTTTCTATTATGCAGGGGATTTGTTTTCCTATGAATTTTTCGTTTACTTCTCTTGAAATTTCTTTTTGAAGTTTCATCAGTTTATTTTTACGTTGTTTTTTTATTCTTGCGGGAATTTGGTTAGGCAAAGTATATGCGTATGTGTTTTTTTCTTTAGAAAATTCAAACGCACCCATTTTGTCGAATTTTGCCCATTTTGTAAACTCGTACAAATTGTTGAACATTTCTTCCGTTTCACCCGGGTAACCGACAATAAATGTTGTTCTAATTGCAACTTCAGGTATTCTATTTCGTAATTTTTCTATAAATTTTTTGTAATCAATCACAGGACGTTTCATTGCCTTTAACATTTCTCTGTGTGAGTGTTGTAAAGGAATATCAACATATTTCACTACTTTTTCGCAAGTTGCAAAAGTTTCAATTAATTCGTCATCAAACATTGACGGATACGTATACATAACACGAATCCAGTTTATATCTTCGATTTTGTTTAATTCTTTTAACAGTTTTGCTAATGAAGGTTTTTTATAGATATCAATGCCGTAACTTGTTGTATCCTGTGCAATGAGTACAATTTCAGACACACCTTTTTGTGCAAGTTGTTTAGCTTCTTCAATAATATTTTCTATTGTTCTGGAACGATAAGGACCTCTTAATTGCGGAATAACACAATATCCGCATTGATAGTTACAACCGTCAGCGATTTTTATGTAACTGCTTGAACCAACCGTAATTTGTTGTCTTTGTGCGTTTTCAGGATAAATATATTCGGGTTTGTCCGCAATTTTGCAGACATAAGATTTTTCGTTTTCTATAATTTGTTTTACAACCTCAGTGATTTTAGAAATCTCAGAAGTGCCTAGCATCGCAACAGTTTCAGGCACTGCTTTTTTGAGTTCGTCTTTGTGCTTTTGCGGCAAGCATCCTGTTATAATTATTTTTTTGCCTTCATTAACCATTTCAATAATGGAGTGAACAGATTCTTTTTCTGCATCGTGGATAAATGAACAGGTATTTACAATTACAATGTCAGCTTCTTTGTCATTCAAGGTAATATTGTAACCTTCCTGTGCAAGTAAACCCAGCATAAGTTCGGCATCTACAAGATTTTTGGCACAACCGTGATTTATTAATGCAATTTTAATATTATTTTTTGTTTTCATAGAAAAATAATACACAAAAAACGTGAGTTATGGAAATTTTTGTTTTAGCGTGGAAAATAGTAATTAAACAGCCTCAAAGGTTTTTTGGACTATATAAAATAAGGGAGATAAATTATGACTGATAACAAAAGAGTACTTCTTTGTATTATGGATGGGTGGGGCTTGAATAAGGATTGCCCTAAAGATGCAACAAAAACAGCAAAAACACCTGCTTTTGATAATTTAAAAGAAACCGAAAAATATACAACAATTAATGCATCAGGCGAATTTGTCGGACTTCCTGACGGACAAATGGGCAACAGTGAAGTAGGTCACCTAAATCTTGGTGCAGGTCGTGTTGTTTATCAGGATTTAACAAGAATTAACAAAGAAATCAGAGAAGGTAAATTCTTTGAAAATAAGGCATTTAAAGCTGCTATCGACCACGTTAAAAAGAACAATTCATCTTTACATTTGTACGGACTTGTTTCAACAGGCGGTGTGCACAGTTCATTTAACCATGTAAAAGCACTTGTTAAAATGGCTGCGGAAAACGGATTGAAAAAAGTATATGTACATGCATTTTTAGATGGTAGAGATACACCGCCTAAAAGTGCATTTGAGTTTCTTGCGGAATTGGAAGCTGAACTTAAAAAATATAACTTACCTCAAATTGCCACTATTTCAGGCAGATATTGGGCAATGGACAGGGATAACAGATGGGACAGAGTTGAAAAAGCTTATAATGCTTTACTTCTTGGCGAAGGTGAACACGCCGTTAATTCCGATGACGCAATTCAAACCTCATATGCAAAAGACGTAACCGATGAATTTGTAGAACCTACAATTACAAATTCTGACCCCGATTCAAGAATTAAAGACAACGATTCCGTTATTTTCTTTAACTACAGACCTGACAGAGCTCGTGAAATTACAAGAGCAGTTACGTTTGATGAGTTTGACGGGTTTAAAAGAAAAGCAAAAAGAAACAATTTATATTATGTTTGCATGGCACAATATGATGAAACTTTCCCGCTGGATATCGCATATCCGCCGGAAAAACTTACAAACATTTTGGGTGATGTGCTCGATGCAAACGGTGTAAAACAATTTAGAACCGCAGAAACAGAAAAATATGCTCACATTACATTCTTCTTTAATGGCGGTGAAGAAAAATCAGGAAAATTTGAAACACGTGCTTTGGTTGCATCTCCTAAAGTTGCAACTTATGACTTACAGCCGGAAATGAGTGCACCTGCAGTTTGTGAAAATGTATTAAAAGCGTTGGATGACCCTCAATACGGATTTATTTTGGTAAACTTTGCAAATCCTGATATGGTAGGACATACGGGTGTTTTTGATGCTGCAGTAAAAGCTTGTGAAACCGTTGACAATTGTGTTGGTAAAATTGCCAAAAAAGCAAGAGAAAACAATGTTGTTATGCTTTTAACTGCTGACCACGGCAACTCTGAATGTATGGAAGACCCTGAAACTCATGCACCATTCACTGCGCACACAACAAACAAAGTTCCGTTTATGCTCATTAACGGAAACGGTAAATATGAATTAAAAGAAACCGGTGCATTGTGTGACGTTGCTCCAACAGTGTTACAGTTACTGGGTATAAAACAGCCTGCGGAAATGACGGGCAGTACTTTAATAAAATAATATTTTTTATACAAAATATAGTTAAAGTGTCGGTACCCGATTGGCTATATTAAATTTTCAATAAGAATTGTAAACTTTACAATTAAAAAGCGTCAAAAATTTTTTTGATGCTTTTTAGTTTCAGTACAAACAAAACCAAAGGAGAATTTAAATGCCAATTAACAAAGTAGTTGTTCAATCTATTATAGACAGAATTCCGGGGGAATTAAGAACTGCTGCAAGGAAAGAAAGACGAGTCTTAATTGAAGAAACCAGAAAAAACCCTATTGTTGCTTCTTTTATGGCTGCCAAGGGTCAAATCCCCTTTTTAAATAATACAATTTTAAGAGAAAAATTAGCAGAAGTTAATAGACAAATAGCTACGGAATATTATGTTATAGTAAAAGAACCAATAGTAGAAAAGGCTGCTTCTAATAATGCAGAAGTTATTAAAGCAAGTTCTATTCTTTAATAATATTTGACAACATAAAAATTAATTTTTAAGATAGGTCTATGCAAGAAACATTAGACCTATCTTTTGATATAAAGAGCTCTGTAAGAACTGTTGAGTTAAACAAAGATACAGATATAAAAATTGGCGGTAATTCGTCTTTTTCTTTTATGAACGAGAATCAAAATATTGCTAAACCGTTATTGGCTTTGGAATTTTTGTATTCTTCAAAAAATATTTTAGAAGAAATTAAAAACGAAGAATATGCGGATATTATTGCCGTAAAGTTTGATATTTCACAAGATTTGACTGATAAAAAACTTGATGAAATAAAAGAGTTTTTAAAAAAACTGGATGCCTTAACGAAAAAACCTTTTATATTCCGTGGGGTAAACAATAATGAAATTGATAAAAAGCTGCTTCCTTTTATCGCTCATAATGCACCTAAAGAATCAATTATAGCATTTGCGGATGAAAACACTTATGAGCAGATTGTACCTGATGTTGTAAAAAACAATCATGTTTTGGTTTTGCGCACTCCTATAGATATAAATCTTGCAAAAGAATTAAATATACTGGCAATTGACAAAGGGATGTCACCTGACAAGATTTTAATAGACCCTGATACCGGCGGTTTGGGTTATGGTTTGGATTACGGATACAGTATTGTGGAAAAAATCAGATTAGCGGCGTTTGACGGTGATGAAATGCTCAATATGCCGATAATTGTTTTTATCGGTGAAGAATCCTACAGAGCAAAAGAAGCAAAATCCGATACTTTTGATAAAAACTGGGGTATATTTGAAAATCGTTCCGCAATGTGGGAAATTTCTGGTGCAGTATCTATGATTAGTGCAGGCGCAAACATTGTTGTATTACAAAATCCAAAGAGTGTGAAAACAATAAAGGGACTAATTTAATGGAATTAACAGGGTTACAGATATTTAAATATTTGCCGGCTGCTAAAAAAGCAGAAGGTACAAACTGTAAACAATGCGGATGTCCTACTTGTATGGCTTATGCTCTTAAATTGGCTAAAAAACAAGCAAATATAGAAAAATGCCCGTATGTACCTGTTGAGTTGAAGGAAAAATTTTTGGAATCATCAAAAATTCAACAGCACGAAATTAAATTGAGTAACAATTTGGTTGTTGGTGGTGAAACTGTTATGTTTCGTCACGAAAAAACCTTTGTAAATCGTACGGTTATTGCAATTGAACTTGATTCTGATGACAAAGATTTTGATGAAAAATTGGCGAAAATTAAAAGTTATGAAATTGAACGCATTGGCGAAATTTTTAAAGTTGATGCGATATATTTAACAGGCAAAAATATTGATTCCGTGCGTTCGAAAATTGAAAGTTCGGGTATTGCCGTAATTTCGGATAAAGAAAAATTTGATTTAATTACGGGCAAAAATCTTGAAGAATTAGAAAAAAAATCGTCAAGCATAATTGCTCAAGGCAAAAAAGAAATTATATTGGAGTTGGAATACGGTAATAAGACCGTTCAGGAAGTTATTGAACAACTCACATATTTAAGGCGAGCCGCAATACTGAATCGTCACGAACCTTTAACTTACCCTGTTTTGGTGCGTATTCCCGAGAGTTTGGATTTGTTGCAGGCATGTGCGGTTTCTTCGTTGTTGCTTTGCAGATATGCCAATATTATTGTGCTTAAAAATTATGATGAGGCATTGTTGTCTACATTATTTACATTGCGTCAAAATATTTATACAAACCCTCAAAAACCGTTACAGGTCGAAGCAAAAGTTTACGAGTTTAACGAGCCTGATAAAAACGCACCTGTATTGTTAACAACAAACTTTGCGCTTACGTATTTTGCGGTTGCGGCAGAATTGGAATCACTGCCGTTTGGTTCATATTTAGTAGTTACGCCTTCTGACGGTATGAGTGTATTAACGGCTTGGTCAGCGGATAAATTTACAACGGAACTTGTGGCAAAATCAGTTAAAGAATTTGGCTTGGCTCAAAAAACAGATACAAGAAAAATTATTATACCGGGGCTTTTATCACATATGAGAGATGAATTGCAAGAAGCCATGCCTGAATGGGAAATAGTCACAGGTACAATTGAAGCTTGTCAAATTCCCGAGTTTTTAAGACCTTCTTCCTCATAAACTCAACGGGTTGTGACCTGCGTATCTTAGAATGTTCCAATCTTTAAAGTAAGAAATTTGGGTTGCACTTCCTGTTGAAATAAATACTCTGTTTTGGTTTTCAATAGGAATTTCAAGGGCATTTCTTATTGCCGCACGTATAAAGTTTGAGTGTGTAACAATAATAATTCTTTTGGATATATTTTCTTCAATAATGTTATTGATAGTTTCTTCGACACGTGCATCAAATTCCAAAAGCGTTTCCCCACCTTCGGGAGCATAACTTGAGGTTAGGTCATGGTATTTTTGAAGTTGATTCGGAAAACGTTTTTCTATTTCATCATAACTGAGACCTTTCCAGCAACCAAATTCCTGATTTTTTAGTTCCGGTTTTATTACAAAATCCATATCGTATTCTTTTGCAATGTATTGTGCGGTTTGAATGCAGCTTAAAGATGAACCGGTGTATATATAATCAATTTGTGGTGAACGTCTAACTATCCATTTTGCAATAAGTTCAGATTCTTCTTGCCCTTGTTCATTTAGTGGCGGATGACTTTCTTTGTCACAAATTCTGTTTTCTTCCGTATACAATGTTGAACCGTGAGCTATAAAAGTTATTTTACATTTGCGTTTAAAAAGCATAAATTTTCTCCGTTTTATATATATTTGTTGTCGGATGAATATTCAGAAACTTTAATAATTTCATATAGTCAACCGACCTTTAATGAAAAATACATGCTGATATGCCGTTTTATATAAATTAAAAGACCGAGATTATTCAAATCTCGGTCTTTTTTTATATTTTTACTTTTATTAGTATTGTAAAATCATACCGTTAGTGAGGTCAATTTTAACGGGTTTTCTTAATTTAAGGTTGAGAATATCACCTTCATTAATTACAATTCTGTGACCTTTGATAACTTTAAGGTATAAAGTTTTCCAGAAACCTTCGGGTCTGTATCCGCCTAAAGCATCGCCCAAGAATTCTGCAGTTTGTTTTTTGTCAGTTGTAATAGTGTCTGTTCTCAAATCAACTTTACCATTTCTAACAAACAGTCTGCCTCGTTGAATGTTTTCGATTTTACCGTTAAGAACATCACCTTCAACCAAAAGAAGGTATTTTTCTTTTGTAACTATATTTTTAGGAAGACTGGATAAGAAATCTTCGTTTACTTTCGACTTATTACAAGTAATTTGTTTGTTGAGCACCATAATAGGAATTACTGTGCCTGCAGGAATTGTTGCAATGTAACCGTCTAAATCAGTGTTAACAACAATACCTTCTGCAAGTCTGGGCGCCATAGCGGCTTTTAATTTTTCGTTAGGATTAAGTTTTGCTTGCTCTAACATTTTTACGATAAATGCAGCTAATTCTGCTCTGTTTGCAGGGCGTTGAGCGTTAACCGTTGCTCCGTCTTCAGGTGTTTTGACAATCATATCAAGAATTTCTGCTTTTCCTGCTGCAATTAATAACCATTCAGGAATTTGGTCATAATCGGAGTAACTGTTTTCTAATATATCTACTGCTTTTTGTCTGGATACAGTTTGAGTTGTCAATGCGTTAACAACAGTGGCTATTACGTGTCCTCTTTCAACTGTTCCGTATGGGTCAAAGTGTCCGTCAGGATAGCCTCTTAAAAGGTCAAACATAACTGCTCTTTGAATTACGCCCCAGAACCAGTCAGTAGTTTTTACATCCGTAAATGTTACGGGATTTTTTATTTCTGCAAATTCTTGATCAAACGCTTTAACCACGATAGAAGCAAATTCGCCTCTTGTTACAGGTTGATCAGGTCTGTAATTGCCATCGGGGTATCCGACAACAACATTAAAATCAGTTAAAATTTGAATTTGTTTGTATGCCCAGTGGTCAGGTGTAAGGTCTTTATATTCTTTAGCCATAGTAGCTAAAGAAGTAAAACCTAACATTAATGCGAGCATTAAAGTTTTAGTTAAAAGTTTTTTCATACCGTCTCCTTGTTACACATTATGTGTTATTATGAAAATTTTACCAACAGCAAAAAACAGTTGCAAGGAATCGTTATATATCTTTACCATTGTTGTGAATATTGTTTTACATAAAAGTTTTCATCAAGTTTTAAAAGTGCTTTTATGTCGTCTGTTTCTTTAGTACTTTCATCCAGTAAATGAAGTACCATTGCTGTTTTTTCACGTATCGTGTAGTCTTTGAATCCAGAACTTCTGTTAAGAACGGAAATAAGTTTTTCATCAATAGGAGCTTTTAAAACCGCCAAAGCTTCTAAACACCAATATAGATTAAACACTTTTTTGGTGTAGAAATTACTGCGTTTTAGTTTTTCTATTTCCGCAAAAACAAATTCAATGCGGTCATATAAATTCGATAAAAAATACTCTTTATTTTTAATTAAAGGTAGAATTTCTATAATCAATCTGCAAATATTAGGGTTAATATCGTTTACAGCATTTAATAGTGAATTTAAAATATCTTTGGTTTGAAAATAATCCTGATATTTGGAGTTTTGTAAAAACTCATTTACTTTTTGTGCGCAAGCTTCTCTAATCAAGCCATGATGCTGGGTAAGGTGGTGAATAAGCAAATCAGCTTCGTTTTGAGAATTTACGGATTTGAGATTTAAAATACAGATTTGTTTTTCAATATCCAATTGTTTGTTTTCTTCTGTGGATTTTTGTTTTAAAACTTCCCAAATGTCTGTATCTGTATATTTTTGGTTACAAAGCGTTGCTGCTTTTTCAATATCTTTTAAAATTTGAATACTTTCACTCATAGTAACCAATATACCATAAGCGGGGGTTAAAAAAAGATGTGATTAATTTTATTTTAATAGTGGTTGAGCAGCTTTGTATTAGAAAGGATACTGTTGTGAGAGAACTTGTGAATTTAATGAAAGAATTGCTTTTAATAAAAGAAGAAAAAGTAGCGATGGTAGGACTTTGCAGCTTAAAAAAAGCACCTGCACAAATCGTTCGCAAGTCTAAAAAAAAGGTATCCAAAGAAGTAAAATTATCGGATTTAATGCGCCGTCATTGATATATTAAGCATTTTATAGTATTATTACCCTATGTTTAAGTTTGACAAAAAGAAACAATCAGAGTTATTAGGATTTATACTAAAGCATTTATATGTTTTTGAAAGTTGGTTTTATGATTGTAAAAATATCAACTTTCCACAAGTTAAGCCTGCAATTTTTGCATTGTGGCATGCTCATCAATGCGGTTTATATTCCGTAGAAAACAGAGATAAACTGAACGTCATGATTTCAAAGTCCAATGACGGAAATATGATTGCCGCTGCTACGGAGCAGGTGGGTATAAAAGTTATAAGAGGTTCTTCCAAACGTTCGGGAGCATCAGCTTCTTTAGCAATGTTGGAAAAGCTTGAACAAGGTGAAAATGCAGCAATAACAATTGACGGACCACGAGGTCCTTTTGGTGTAGTTAAGGAAGGCGTTATTAACATAGCCAAGCTTTCACAAGCTCCGGTTATACCAATGGTGTGGTATTCTCCGTCTAAATGGTTTTTAAGATTTAATACGTGGGATAGATTTTGTTTTCCTTTGTTGGGTGTAAAAACAATAGCGGTTTTTGGTGAACCTATTTATGTTCCTTCTGATTGTTCAAAAGAAAATATTGAAGAATATAGACTCAAAGTTGAAAATGCAATTAAAGATTTGTACAAATATGCTCAAGACAATTTTGATGAGTTGAGATACGGTAAAAAATCTTAATATTTTTGTTATTTTATTAAACTTTTTTTGAATTATGCCGATAATAAAAATACAAGGTTTTGTGTGTTTATTCAATTGAGGGTGTGTTATGACATCAATTATGAAAAAAGAGATTTGTGAAGAGCCGACTGTCGTAAAAAATCTTTTTATGAATTATGTCGGTGTAGACGGCGTTATCAATCTTGATTTACCTGAAAAAGTTGACAATATAGTAATAGTTGCCAGCGGGTCTTCTTACAATTGTGCAGCAATAGCAGCACCGTTGTTTATTGAATATGCCGAAATCCCTTGCGAATTTGAGTATTCCAGTGAATTCGTTTTGCAAAAAAAACATTTTATTACTACTGATTCTCTTTATATTTTTGTTTCACAATCAGGGGAAACTTCAGATACTTTAAATGCTTTGAAAATGATTAAAGAACAGGGTGTAAAAACCATGTGTATTACAAACGCAAAAAATTCTTCCATGTGGAATTTGTGTGATTACAAAATTCTTTCCGATGCGGGTGAAGAAAAAAGTATTGCGTCTACAAAAGCACTAACCGCACAAATATTTTGCGCAATTCTTGTAATGTTAAAGCTTATTAGTCAAAAAGGTGAAGATATTTCAGGCTATCTTAACACAATGAAACGTTTGCCTGCGTATTTGGAACGCATAAAATTTGATGAAATTAAAATTCAAAAAGCAGCAAAAATGATTTCTGAGTACAAAAACATTTCTATATTAGGCAATAAAAACTACTATCCTCTTGCAAAAGAAGGGGCATTGAAAATGAAAGAAACCTGTTATTTAAATGTAATGGCGTATCCGTTTGGTGAATTTATGCACGGGCATGTTGCAGTATTAAACCAAAAATCTATTGTAATATCTATAATTGATGAAGAAAATGCAGAGTTTGCTGTAAGAAATCTTAAAAAAATTAAAAATGAATACAATCCGCAAATTATTTGTATTACTTCTGTTCAAGAGGTTCAAGCCGGTGATATAAATATTTATATAAAAACTAAACGTAAAATGAAAGCTATATTCGGGGCTCTTTTAACTTTGCAGTTGATAGCGTGTGAAATGGCAAATTTGTTGGACCAAAATCCTGATTCGCCTAAAGGTCTAAGTAAAGTAGTAAGAGATTAAATAATTTCTTATTGCAAAACGATTAGACACATTTTAACACATGTTAATTGTTAACAAATGTAACAATTGTCTGAGTTAGTATAAAGAAAATAACCAAAAAGCCGATATATATAATGAGCTCGATAAATTTTGACTAAAGGGAAAGTTTCTTTTATCGAACAAACAACATTATAAAAAAGGAACAGGAGTAAAAAATGGTTGACGGAATCAGTGGCGCAAATACAGGATCAATTAAAGACTTACCCGTTTATCAACAATATTACAAAGATTATCTCGCATACAACAAAGCTTGCGGTACAAATTTGAGCTTTGATGCGTACCTGCTTTTAAAAGGTCGTAAAAATTATTTATTGCAAGCGGTAGAAAACTACCTTGAAGCCGGTGGGGACGGCGTGAATGGTAACAAGCTTAACGGAATGCATTATATTAACAACGGGAATTCATCAATTTACCAAAGCCAAGATGAAGACACATACTATGAATTTGATTTTAATGAGGGTTCATACAGAATCTTGCACGGAAAATCCGAAATTGCTACTGCTCTTGGTTTGAGCGAAGAAAACATTGATACAATAAATTTCGGCGTTAATAAAGCTGAGGTTACAGACTATACTTTTGGCAACCTTGATGATGGACAAGATTCAACAACAAGTAGAATTACCGGCGGATTTTACAGCAATGTAACATATAAACAACAAGAATTTGATTTGGATTATATCTTTAATGCATTGTTGATGAATCCAAACGATCCACAATATCAAATTGCTGCAGAAATATTTGATAATTTAGTAAATAATATGCATCAATGGTGTCCTGAGTCTGACTTAGCAGCACTCGATGAAATAGCTGCACAATATGGTACAAATTCTGTTCAATATAAAGAAAAACTAAAAGAAGTTTTGCTTGCAAATTTAGATCAGGCAAATGAGTGGATTGACGATCATGCTCATGTTGAGTTTAAAGAAGATGTTTCTTTTGATTCAACAAATGGTACAGAATCCGACAGTGAATCGCAAGAAAATACTGTTCCGGAATATGACAAAGATGATGTAATATTCAATTCCGCAATTGCACAAGATTATATATCAGGTACGTCAAGAACTTCTCCTTCACGTGTTGATAAAGATAGTAAGAGTATTGTTATAACAGAGGCATTAAACATGATGCGTAATGATTTAAATGCGGTAGCAAATGCTTTGATAGCAGAAGTGGGGGAAAATCTAACCGTAGAACAAAGAAATTATATTGATAAAGCAATACAAGCAACACTCAATTATTTTTCTGGTAATAGCCAGGATTTTGATGCCGGTGGTGGTAATTATATTCTCTCAGCAACTAACTATTTTATTGGACTAGGTGAGCGCACTGGCTCGCATCAACGCAGAGCTGCCTACAATGTTAAGGCTGCAGTCAATTACTTTTTTGAGCAGTATGATAAACTCTGTAAAAACGGCGGTAAAACAGATGAAGAAATAGAAAAAGAAACACAAGCTAAAGAAGAAAAATTGGCAAAAGAAAAAGCAGGATATCAAACACTGTACAATATGAATATGCGTTCTACAGCCTCAGAAGCCGGTGTAAAAGATGTTACTGTTGTACCGACATCAAATAACCAGTATGCTGAAATTCAAGAAAAAGCAGAAACTGATATCATTAATCCTTTGAAAAACAAAATTAAAGATAAGCTGAAAGACAGCGGTATTCCTGATGCAGATTTAGACAGAATCTTAACCTATGCTGCTGAAACAGCACTGGCGAACCCTTCAAACTGGGCTGAAACAACGAACAACTATACTTATACTATCAGTTCAAGCAAAGTGGTTGAATTGTTCCAAGATGCTGTAAAATCAGCAGTAAAATCTAAAGGATACGATTTTTAAGTCAAAAAAAATATTGCCGGACAAGAGGCATTAGCTATCTGTCACTAGAATGACTGTGCGGAAAATCATTAATAATAAACCTGTCCTTACAAGACGAAGCAGCAGTGTAGGGTCGTCATGACCTTGCGATTGTATTTTACGTCAAAGGATGTCGGCTTGATAAAGTAGACCTGATTCACTATTACATAAATCATTGGAATTATTTTTTCATACCTTCCGTACCGGGGAATTCATTTTTTCCGGTACGCAAGTATGTGATGTAATATTGCAATTTCGGAATGATTGTAGACAAGAAAGCTGCGGAAATACCCATACCAAGTGCCATAAACAAGCCGTTTTTACTCATATTACGTTTGTTCATTTTAAGCATGCTTTCACCGTTTACATAGCCTTGTTTTTCCGCATCTTTAACAATAGCTTCAACATAATCCAGTATTTGTTTACGCTTTTCTTCCAGCGTAGATTGTGAAATAAACTTGTACGGATTTGTTAACGGTGTTTTATCAGTTTCCGTTTCAAACATTTTGTTTATAATTTTGCTCATAAATTCGGGCTGACGTACTGCACCGCCTCGTAAGATGTCTTCAACTTGCGATTCAGTTAACAATCTTTGACCTTCTTTTGCAGGCTGCATAAGTCTGCTTGTTTTTTCAGCCAATTCTTTAATACTTGCTCGTTTTTCTGCAGGAATGTGTTCATCAACTTTTGCGATGAAATCTTCAAGTTTAATTATTCTTCTCTCGGGTTCTTTAGTTTTTGTAAACAAGCCAAAGAAATATTTTTTAACGGTCGGTTCAGGCTTTTTGCCCAGCAGCTTATCCGCCAATTGTTCGTCATATTCGCCACCTAAAGCAAACTTTTTAAACTTGTTAATATCAATTTGTGTATCAGGATTCAATTTAGCTGTCTTCATGTTTTCCAACAGCTCATTATGAACATGCATTGCGCTCATAGGATTGAGTTTTGTATTAAGCCCTTTAAATGTATCTTTTTTGTTCATAAATGCAACAATTAAAGGCATAGACAAGCAATAGAAGAACGAGGAAGTTACATCTCTAAATAGGATTTCAACTCTTTCATCGTTGTTTCTGGCATTTCCCGTTCTGCCTGTTACAATACCTGTATCAGTACTCAATAATTTGTATACATCATTTGTTTCAAGATTGTGAACAAAACGTAATAATGAATCAACGCTTGCTTTAAAAGAAGGTTTTGTTCCTTTGATTTTATTTACGTCAAAATCTTTTCTTGCTTTAAAGTTTTCTACTGCATTAATAGATACATCTTTTGCAGAGAAAATTGAACGTGCATCTTTTAAGGTAAGCTTTTCTTTTAACGGGTCGGGTGCTTTTTTGTGTTCAGGGTCATTTTTTTGCATTTTACCGTACAAATGACGGGTAATTGCCTGATTTATTTTGGGTACAACAATACCGATAAAAGCACAAGCCGTTATAACACTTGCAATTGTTTTACCTACTGCGAATTGAGAAAGCCTTTTGGCCACAGTTTCAGCTTCCCCTTTAGGAAGCTTCAAAATAGCAGACAATTTGCTTACATAATTTTTAAAAGGTGTTCGGACATTGTCTTTACCTACATCCGGCATGTTTTTGGGGATTTTCATAAACTTTTCACCTATTTTGCTGAAAAGTTTGCCAAACATAAGCGCTCCGAACAACCAGAATATTGCAGCAAGAGATTCTTCCGTAACTCTTTCTCTTGCTTCCACAAAGCCATCTCTTTTATAAGCCTGATATGTTCTTCCCGTTGTAACACAGGCTTCTAACAATACTGCAGGAAGCATTGCACCTGTTTTATCCAACTCGGTAACAAATTTACGAACTGTTGATGGCTTATTTATTATATATTTACTAATACTTACAGGGTTTGTCATACTAATCTGTCTTTTGTCCGGTATTTTTACAAGTTACCTCAATATTTATTTTTGCATGAACATGAGTCAATAATGAGTGGTATTGTTACACTTGTTTACATTAAACAATAATGTCATAAGCTTTTAACGGTTGACCTGCTGCGTCCGACAATGATGTACCTGCAATATTCGTGTTTGTAGGAGGGTGAAGCCTTGATGTTTCTGCTATTTCAGGGTCACGCAATCTGTATATTTCCGAAACTCTTGCTTCAAGAGTTTCCGCTGATTGTCTATACAAGTCGGCAACATAATCCATTTCGGGGTCACAAATGTTTTTTACGTTTTGAGTCCAATATTTTGCCTGAATTACATAAGCATCTTGTTCCTCTCTGATAGAGGTATACGGGTCACTATCCGAAGCATGCACAAACTCATGCACCAGATATGCCCCTGTTAATTTCGGGTCTGCGTATGTATATTCATCAGTAACGGAGATTTTTCTTTTAGCGTGTTCATATTGAGCAATATTGGAGCGTCCGCCCATTTTTGAGGTTTTATCAAAAGAAACACTAACATCTTTTAAAGAATTGGTGTATCCTGACGGCAAAAAGTTCCCTGCAATTTTGACAGCTTGTGTAAGATTGTTTATTGCAGTATCGTATCTTTCTTTTTGTGCTTTTTGAGGGTCAGTTAAAGCAAGTTCGAGATTTTGTGTATCAAGCAAATTGCGTTTTGCATAATCATAACGGGGTTCTATTGCAAGAGCTTTTTTAAAACAGTCTTTTGCTTTATCATACACGCCTGTTTTTTTGTATGCTTCACCCAACATTGTAATATTTTCAATATCTTCGGGAGCGGATTTTAAATAAGCCTCAAAATGCGAAATTGATTGAGCATGTTGTCCGTTATATGTATAAGCTTTTGCAATTCCCAAGTGCGAATCAAAATCATTGGGGTCAAGATTTAGGGCTTGTTTAAAACTGTTTATTGCAGCATTAAAATTGCCGTTTTTCATTTCTTCTTCGGCTATATCACGTGCAGAAGCAAGTGCCGATTTGGGTTTTGGTGTGTATTGATTTAATACGGTTAATTTTGCGCCAAAACTCAAATTGTTGTTGTAATATTTATACGGATTTGAATATGAATTACTTAAAGAAATCAACGACTTTTCCACACTGCTTCAACTTTTATTATTATAAAACCCAAAATTAAAAATTTTTGCCTGAATTTTTAAAATTAAAAAAATTAATGTAATTTGTTTGAGGCGGCTTAGCTTGTAGAAGTGTAACGGAGTGCGAATGACGCAAAGTCTAGCATTTTGCACTCT
>CAMEWS010000005.1 GCA_945946765.1 uncultured Clostridia bacterium | reverse complement strand
AAGATGCTTTGAAGAAAAAACAAGAAGAATATAAAAAACAACAACAAGCTAACAAAGATGCTTTGAAGAAAAAACAAGAAGAATATAAAAAACAACAACAAGCTAATCAAGATGCTTTGAAGAAAAAACAAGAAGAATATAAAAAACAACAAGAAGCAAACAAAAAAGCTGCTCAACAAAGACAACAACAAAGAAAAGACGCAGTTAAAAATTTCAAAGATTCTTTTAAATTTTAATTTATTAATATTTATTATAAAAGCGGGTAATATTTTGTTGCCCGCTTTTATTTTTTGCAAGTTTATTTTATGATGATTTCAATCAAATATACCCCAAAAAGGAAAAGAGGATAACGATGAAAAAATTACTTACTTTACTTGTGGCGTTAGCTATTGTTTCACCTGCGTTTGCGGCAGATAAATATGCATCTGTAGATATAGATAAGGTCTTAAAGGGTTATAAAAAAACTGATTCTATTAATAAAACATTTCAAAAACGTGAAGCAGATATTAGAGTATTTATTGTAGATGCACAAAAATCTGTAGTAGGTGCAACTACCGACGCTGAGAGAAAAAAACTTGAAGATAAATATGCTAAAGAATTAAAAGTTAAAATGGATAAACTTCAAAAAGACAAAATTGCAGCATTGCAAGGGCTTGAAAAAGATGTAAGAAGGGCTATTGATTTAGAAGGTAAAAAAGGTATTTATGCTCTTATTTTAACAAGCAACAATGCGTTATACGGGGCAGTTGATATTTCTGACAGTATTATAAAAACATTGAACGCAGGTCAGTAATAACGAATTTAAAATATTAAAACTCCGCCTTAATATTGGCGGAGTTTTTTGTTATATTCCTAATTCTTTTAATACTCCGTCAAGAGCAATTTTTACATGAGAATAGCTTAATCCTCCTTGCATATACGCTGCGTATGGTGGACGCATTGGACCGTCTGCCGACAATTCTATTGTTGAACCTTCGATAAAACTACCACCAGCCATAATTAGTTTGTTATCGTACCCCGGTACTTCATCAGGTACAGGTGTTAAGTAAGATTCAATCGGTGAATTGTGTTGTAAAGCTTTACAAAAAGCTAACAATGGTTCGGGCTTTTGAAATTCTATAGTTTGAATTAAATCTGTTCTTGGTTCATGAGGTTTTGGAGTGGAAATAAAACCTATATCTTCAAATACTTGAGATGCAAGTATCGCACCTTTGATTGCTTCGGACACAATTAACGGTGCCATAAATAACCCTTGAAAAATCAAACGGGTTTGGTTTAGCATTGCTCCGCCTTCTGCTCCGATACCGGGGGCTGTTAGGCGCATTGCAGTTTGTTCAACATATTCTTCTTTTCCTGCAACATAGCCTCCTGTTTCAACAATGCCGCCTCCTGGGTTTTTGATTAAAGAACCGGCAATAAGGTCTGCGCCTATTTCTGTAGGTTCGTTTTCTTCAACAAATTCACAGTAGCAGTTGTCAACAAAACAAATGCAGTTTGGATTTTTAGATTTTACAATATCAATAATTTTTTTTGTTGTTTCAATGTTTAAAGATTTTCTTGTTGCATAACCTCTCGAACGTTGTATCGTAACCATGTTCACTGTTTTGTCTATTGTTTTTTCAAGTTTTTCAAGATCAACGGTTTGGTTGTTAACAAGAGGTATTTCTTCGTACAAAACCCCATGACCCATTAGTGAGGCACGATAGTTACCTCTTGTCCCAATAACTTCTTCTAAAGTATCGTACGGTGTGCCAACCACTGAAACAAGCTTTTCGCCGGAACGCAAATTACCGAATAAACAGCAAGCAATTGCGTGTGTTCCTGATACAAAGTGATTACGCACAATAGCTGATTCTGTCTTGAAAACATCAGCAAATGTTTTATCCAGAGCTTCTCTACCCATATCGTCATGACCGTACCCGCTTACCGTAGAAAAATGCTCAAGTCCGATTTTATTTTTTTGAAATGCTTCCAAGACTTTACGTTGGTTGTGGTCTTTGATTTTATCAACATGTTTAAATTGTTCTAGTACTTTTTCTTCTGCTTGTTCAATTATCTTATTCATTTTAACCTGTTCTTTCTGATTAAATAATAGCAAAAAAACATATTAACATTTCTTAATATTATTATTTTGTTGAGGCAATTCCCAAAAACAGAATGTTTTTATTTATATAAGGGAATTATATTTATACTTTATTGAGGGAATTTATTTTATAGGGAGAAGAATATGCCACAAGGAGTTTATTCCGGTTATGGATTACCGGCTAATTACACAACGAATCCTATGTATCAGTACTATATGATGCAGATGATTCAGCAACAACAGCAAATGGCGTTGTTGGCTCAACAGCAGCGTGAACAACAGATGGCTACGCAACAGGTACAAATGGATGCTTATCTCCCACAACAGCAAGATTATTCTCAAGTTGCTGTGGGTCAAACGCAACAGCCGTGTGTCTCGGCAGGCACTTTACCGCCTCAAACAGGTGACGGCAAAGATGACGGTAAAATTAGTTGGGGCAAAAAGCTCAAAAACTTTGGAAAAGGCATAGGAAATTTCTTTAAAGGAATGGTTTGCGATGAAAACGGTAAATTTAGTTGGAAAAGAACATTAACAACCGCAGCAGTTGTAGGCGGAGCTATTGCCTTGACCGTTGCAACAAGCGGTGCCGCAGCACCTTATTTGATAGCAGCAGGAGCTACTATGGCAACTGTTCAAACCGGTAAAGGAGTATATAAAGCTTGTACTGCTAAAACGGATAGGGAAGCTGAACAGGCATGGCAAGAAATCGGTACAGGTGCGACAGGTATTGTTGCATCGGTAGCAGGTGCTAAAGGTGCATTAAAATCGGCAGGAGTAGCTGTGCCTAAAGGCAATGCTGTTACAAGCAGTTTAAGGGCAACGGTTGATTGCTTTAAGATAACGGGTAAAGGTCTTTGGAGTGCAAAAGGTTCGATGCTCCATCCAATACAAACTGCAAGAAGTATTCGAAACTACTGGTCTAATACGGCGAAACCGAATCTTCAACAAGCATTTTCTTACAAAAACGGTTACAAGAACTACACAGAAGCTGAACAAGTTAAAATTAATAAAAAAATTAATGATATTGATTCCAAAATGTCTAAAATATCAGAAGAATTACAAAAACCCGATTTATCCGATGCAAGAAGGGTAGAATTAAATACTCAATATAATGATTTAATAGCTCAAAGAGCAAATGCAGAAGTTCATAGTGCATATAACACAACCAGAATGCAAAATGGTCCGAGTGCATCAACTTCCAGAAAAGATTGTATCAAAGTGGCAGAAGAAAATTTAAAAAGCCTTCAAGAACAACTTAAAACAGCAACAGGTGAACAAAAAGCAGCAATTGAAGCAGATATAAAACTCTTGAATAAAGAAATTAAATATTTTAAAAATAATTTCAAAATAGATGGAGTACAAGAACGAATAAACAGAGCACAAAGAATGATTTCGGAACTTGAAGCCGAAAAGAATCTTCCAACTCAGTCTCACAATCTGACATCTGCTCAACAAGCAAGGTTAAATACAATAGATGCAAGGATTAATACGTTGAAAGGAGCAATTGCAAGAGATAAACAAATACTTAGAAATGCTAATTACAAACTTGCAGCACAGCAACACTTACCTAAGGTAGGATTGGCATATGGTTCAAGCTATCTATCAGGTGCGGCTCCGCAAACAATAAACGATGAATATGCACAACTGTACGGATTTGATTCAAAAGACCAAATGATAGAAGCAGCAGCACAACAAGGCATGACGGCAGAACAATTGGCTGATGCTATTGACCAACAACTTGCGGCACAAGGTTTGAAAGTAACGGATATTGCTCAACAACAAGCAGCACAGCAGCAAGCTCAACAGGCAGCAACACAACAAGGAACACAACAAGGAATACAACAATATAATCCATATGCAACAAGCCCTTTCGGTCAGTATGCATATCCCCAACCGATGCAATATATGGGCGATAACACATTCAGATTTAATGAACTGTATCAATCTCCATATCCCGATATGATTGCTTAATTAAAAAACTATTACATACATCTGTTTATACATAAAGGTAAGATTACTTCTTACCTTTTCTTTTTATATATCCGAAATAAAAAAATTGTCGAGAAAAATACAATTACAAACGATATTATTTGTGCGACAGGTAATCCCCACAAATTTCGTATACTGTCTATTCTACACCATTCGATAAAAAATCTTCCGACAGAATACAATATAAGATATGAGAAAAATATTGTACCTTCTTTTACACTTGGTATTTTTCTTATCACTGTAAATAATATTGTAAATACAAAAATATTCCATACAGACTCATACAAAAATGTCGGGTGGAAATATTCAAAGTTTTCGTAACCGAAGGGTCTGTGTTCTTCCGGAATAAAGAGTTTTAGTACAGGAACAAAACAAGGCTTTCCAAATGCTTCACAGTTGAACCAGTTTCCAAAGCGTCCAATTGCCTGACCAATTATTATACCGTAGGAAAATATATCCGCATATTTTAAAAAGTTTATTTTTTTTATTTTAGCAAGTATAACACCTGATACAATTCCACCCAGTAAACCACCATGTATAGACATTCCTCCGTGCCATATAGCAAAAATTTCGTTCAAGTGATTACTAAAATACTGTAAATCCATTAACACGTAATAAATTCTTGCACCAAATATTGCAGACAATATTATGATAGGTAATATGTCCAATATAATTTCGGTATCTATATCTTTGTAATATTTTTTTGCAATAAATCTGATAACCAACAAGGCAGAAATTATAGCTGCAAACATTATTACACCGTAATAATGGATACTAAAATCACCTATGTTTATAAGCACGGATGATTTTGGTGAAAGCATTAGTCGTCAATTTCTCCATTTGTTGATGTGCTTTTTACAGAGTCTAAAGAAGTATCTTTTATAGAGTTAAATTCTGCAATTTGTTTGTTAATATAATCAATTTGTTCAAGAACTTTTTCTTTATCTTGAGCATCAGGTTTTTTTACAAGGTATTTATTGTAATTATCAACAGCTGAGTTTAAGAGGTTGATAACTTTTAATTTTTCGTTTTCTGTTAAAGTTTTATCTTTTTTTACTGTTGTATCACTTTCTTTGTCGGAATCAATTTTGTCATCATCATTGATAATGTTATCTGCTTGACCTTCATAAGCTATTGCAAGTGAATAATATGAATCCGCAAAATCAGGTTGTAATTTAATTGCGTTTTCTAAAGCCGTTTGAGCTTCTTCGTATTCTTTTGTTTCTATTAACGCAACACCAAGATTATAGTGGGTTTCAAAAATACTGGTGTCAAGGTCAATACTTGAACGCAAGCGGCTTATTGCTTTTTCTGTTTCACCGTTAGCCATATATTCTTTAGCTTTATTGTTTAATTCTTGTACTGCAAGGTTATTTATGCAAGCTGTAGAAATAACCGATACAAATAATATGGTGATTAATAATATAAATTTCTTCATATAAATAGTACTCTATACTAACCTGTAACATAATAAACAAAATTAAAATGTTTGGCAACTTTTGTAAAATAAGATACAATGAACGAAGTAGATTGTAATTATATTATCAAGATAAGGAATATAATATGTCAGATGATAAAAAAGTAGTATCGCTTTCTCGGGCTAAGCAAGATATAGAAGAAAAAAAAGAAGATGTGCCGATGGGAGTTGAGCCTGTTTATTGTAGTTTTTGCGGCAGACCAAATACTCAAGTAATAAAAATGGTAAAGGGGCCCGGTGTCAATATTTGTTCCGAATGTACTATGATTGCTGTTCAGTATCTTATTTTGGAAGATAAAATGCCGTCAGGCGAAGCGCAAAAAATACTTGATTCTTTTTGGGAAAAATTGGATTAGCGGAGTGGATTTTAATGTCGGAATCTTCTGAAAATAAATTGCAAATTAGAGCAAAAATTCTCTCGGCGATTGTTAATTTACAAAACAATCATTCCGATATGCCTTTTGTCGGGAATACGCTTGATGATTTAAATACTATTCAAGACAAAACAGCAGTATTGGATATATTGCACAAAGAACTTCTTAAAGATAATTCTGAAATCAGAGATTATACGATAACATTTTTGTTGAGTGAATTGACTGATAAGGAACAAGCCGAAAAACTTATGTTTGAAACTTTGGCTAATCCAAAGATTAATGACAAAATTAAGTCTAAAATAGTTAACTTTTTAAGAGAATGTGGAAGACATGTTGATTATGATCAGTATATGACTTATTTTCAAAATCCTGATGAAATAATTGACTCTGATACTGTAAAGCTTTTGGAAAACGCTAAAATTAATCCCGAAGCACAAATAGACTTTTTAGATTTTATACATGCTTTGCCGGAATCTGAAAAAAATGTCTTGGTTGAATCTATGAACGAGGATTTTGACGGGGATAATTTGGCGAATATTTTAATACCGCTTATTGTGTCTTCGCCATATAGTGATTTGGCTCAAATTGCTATAAAAGCATTGGGTGAAAGCCGTTCTTTGTTGGCATTTCCTATTTTGCAAAATTTGTTGGAAACAATGGATGATTTAGCTGTAAAAGCTAATGTCCAAAAAAGCATGAGTATGCTTAAATTGTCAGGAGTGAAAGAAGACACAACAGGCGAGTATTACAAAAAATTACTTTCTGTATCTCCTGTTTATCAATGCTTTGCAAGTTTTCCCGATGGTCATGGCAATGTTGGACTGATTTTTTCCAGAAAAAACGAGTTTGATTTTATTCAAATGTTTGCAACTGTTGTAAATGATATTGATGGCATCATTGATTGCTTTGGTTTTAATGAAATTAACGAAAGTGAATTTGAAAGAATTGCGTCAAAGTTTTATCAAAACGGCAAAGTGGTTCAAATTGATGAACATTTGTGTAAATCCTTAATGCTAGATGCTGAAAAAATTTCAAGACTAAAATATAAAGAGTTTTCCTATGAATATGCTGCTTGGTCAATGATTACAAAAGATGTAGAAGAATCGTCAGAGATAGATTTGACAATATTTTCCCAAATAGAGATGAATGAATTTTTGTTGCAGCAGTTGTATGAAAAAGACTATTTTGACAAATGGTTCTTTGATGTTGCACACAATGATGATTTTGCCGTCTTGATTGATGAGATTGCAGATAACAAAATTTCTGATATCTGTGAAATTAATCGTATTGTTGAAGACAATAAAGATAAAGTTTTTGATTTGGCATTTTTAAGGGTATTTAATCACAGATTGCTTTTAGGTGCTTATTTAATCAAAAATGATAACGAAGAAACTTTTGCCGATATGATATATTCTTTGCGTCAAGATTCTTCAATTAAAGACAAATTTATGACTGATATCCTTAAAAAAAGTGTATATGAATATTTCCTTTCACAAAAAGACAGATATGATAATCTCAAAAGCGCAACATCTATTTTTACAAGAAAAGCAAATAAAGATTTGAATGAAATTGACATTAATTATATTAAAAGCTGTATTACCGAAATAGAAAAACATTGGGTGTAATATGGAAAAAATAATGGGGCTTGATGTTGGTACAAAAAGAATAGGCATTGCTTTAAGTGACTTTTTGCTTATTACAGCGCAGCCTTGTGAAACAATAAATCGTGAGCCGGAAACTGAATCAGTCAATAAAATTGCGCAATTGTGCAGTGAAAACAATGTGAAAAAGATTGTGGTGGGGTTGCCCAAAAATATGAATGGTACAACAGGACCACAGGCGCAGGATTGCGAAAAATTTTCAAATCTGTTAAAACTAAAGATACCTGAATGCGAAATTATTTTTGAAGATGAACGATTAACAAGCCGACAAGCTGAAAACATACTTGCATTGCAAGGTAAAAAATACACAAAAAATAAAGGACTGGTTGACCTTAAAAGTGCTTGTATAATATTGCAACAATACTTAGACAGAACAAATTAATATAAGGAAAAAAAAATGACAAATCACGAAGAAATTGAAGAACAATTAATTGAAACTATTGATGAAGAAGGTAACGTAATTAACTTTGAACTCATCGATATTATCGAAATGGATGGACAAGAGTACGGACTTTTGCTTCCTAAGGACGATGAGGAATCAGAAGAAGATAAAGAAGTTGTTCTTATGCGTTTAACAAAAGAAGGCGAAGAATACGTTTTTGAAATGATAGAAGATGATGAAGAATTTAACAATGTTGTTGACTATATTGACACTTTAGAGGATTCTGAAGAAGAATAGTTAACATTTCTTAATAATTACGTGTGTAAAAGTCAATTATTTCTTGTGTGTATACTTTATATATATACGAGGAATAAGAGAGAAAATCTACCACACACGAGAATCGAAAAACTTTTTAAGACCGAAAGGTCTTTTTTTTTGCTTGATTTTAGAAACTTTGCTTAGACTGTTTTATACAAAAAATTTGAAAAACACAAACATAAATACACCGACTGTCCAACAATAGTAAGCAAAAACTTTCATTGAGTGCTTGCCTAAAAATTGCAAGAAGTATTTTATGCAAAAATATCCTGATATAAATGAAACAATAAAACCTACGGCAAATGAAAGCCAGTTAAAATTTAAAAATTCGTGTAAATCAAGCTCTAATATCGGATAAAATATTGAGGCACCGACAATGATAGGCAAGCTAAGCAAAAAGGAGTACCTTGCGCAAGCTACTCTATCTAAACCAAGAAATATACCTGTAGATATAGTTGAACCTGAACGGGAAATACCGGGGATAGATGCAAGACCTTGAGCAACACCCAGTATGATTGCTGTTTTTAAATCAACTTTGTCTTTTTTTGTTGCAATTTTTTCGGCTGCCCATTCACCAAGATATAGGATACAACCTGTTATAAAAATAAAAATACCGACAATATATGGAAGGTTTATAAGACTTTCTGAAACTACTTTTAACGGATAAGCAACCAATATTGTAAAAAATGTGCCGATTAATATAAAAACGGCTAGTTTTGCTTCGGGGTCGGAAAAATCTTTTTTTATACAAGCGTTAAAAAAGGATTTTGTTATTTTTATAATGTCATCTTTAAAAAACAAAATTACGGCAAGCAAAGTACCCAAATGCAAGATTATGTCGAAAACAACTTCTTCGTTTCCGCCGGTTACAAAGTCTTTGTGTGTAAAAAACTTGTATAAACTTGATGTTAAAACAAGGTGTCCCGAACTTGAAACGGGCAAAAATTCCGTCAAGCCTTGCATTAGTCCCATTATTATTGCTTGTATTAAATTCATAATTTGTCCCTTATTAATAAAATATAAATTTTATATGTCTGATTATTAATCCCATTGTTCGTAATACATTGAACAAGAGTTTTCGTTTTCCCAAACCCCCACTTTGGAAATTTGTGGGAATAGTTTATTCATTTCTTCATATATGTATTTTGCAAGTATTTCGCTGCTTGGGCTTATACCTTTAAACTCCGGTAATTCGTTTATATCTTTGTGGTCAAGCCTGTCGAGAACGGTTTTCAGCTCTCTTTTTAATACTTTAAAATCCACCAAAATATTTGATTTATCGAGATTTTCTCCTTTTATATAAACTTCAACTTTCCAGTTGTGCCCGTGTTGATTTTCGCATTCGCCTTCGTAATTGAGTAGATGATGTGCGGCGGAAAATGAACCTAATACTTTTAATTCGTACATTAGTTTATACCTTTAATCCTTTCGTAAAGTTCTTTGGCTTCCGGTTGCTCCGGAAATATTTTTAATATTTTTTCCAAATATTTTATTGTGTTTTCAATATCTTCGAGTTCTATGTATGTTTTTGCCAATAACAATAAAATATTTATATTGTCAGGATATTCAACAAGAAGTTTTTGTGCAAGATTTTTTGCATTTTCGTACTCTTTTATTTCATAAAAGGTTAAAGCAAGAACATTCATTGTTTCGGCATCTTGATATAGTGAATAAGCATCGGACAAAAATTCTTTAGCCGCATCATAGCTTTTCTTTTGGAAATAAATTAATCCGATATTAAATAAAATCGTGTGTTGTGACGGGAATTTTTTGTTTGCCTCCAAAAACAATTCAAGCGCTTTTTCTATATTATTGAGTCTTAAATAATTTAATGCTCTAAAAATGCATATATCAACAGAGTTTGAATCTATGGAGTATGCTTTTTCGTATAATTCCTGTGCTTTAACAAAATCATTCATTGCATGGTTAAAGTTTGCATATTCAAAAATGACGGAAGCATCTTGAGGCGCAATTTTGTATGCAGTTTCAAATTCATTTTGTGCATAGTCAAACAGACGTTGACTTAAATACACAACCCCTAAATCCTTGTGTGCATATGGGTTTTGTGGGTCAAGTTGTATTACTTTTTTAAAAATTGTTTCTGCTTTTTCTTTGTCATTTGTTTTCATACATAACAAAGCATATTTGTAATATATATTGGCAGGGACTTTGCCAAGTTTAAGCATATTTGTGTAAACTGTTTGGGCTGCTGTTAAATTGTTTGTTTTTTCATAGCACTCAGCAAGTCTTTGCCCCATTGATATTGATTTTGGATTGGTAGAAACAAGCTGACTTAATATTGCAATAGCCTCTTTGTACTTCCCTGTTTCTTGATATGCGGTTGCAAGGTTATATTGGAAGTTTTGTTTTTCAGGATGAAGTATAACAAGTTTTTGATAATAAATAATCGCTTTTTCCCATTTTTGTGCATTTATTGATGCTAAAGCAACAGCGGACAGATAAAATTCTGAAGGTTCAAGTTCAAAAGCTTTTTCAAAATATTCAAATGCTTCTTCGTGATTTTGTTGTAATTGTAGTGATGTCGCTACATTATATTGGCTTGTTGCATTGTTAGGAGAAAGTTCGACTGATTTTTCAAAAGCAGATTGTGCATCTTTAATTCTTTTTAAAGCAAGATAACATGAGCCGAGATTGTTGTATATCAACGGATGTTGAGGATTTATTTTTATACCTTCAAGAAATGCTTCTACGGCTTTTTCGTATTCTTTTTTTGATGTGTATGCGGTACCGATAATATATGGTATCTGGTAGTCTTCACTATCCAATTCAAAAGCCTTTTGAGCAAATTCAAGTGCCGTATCATTGTTTTTGAGTTTCAGATGGACAAGCGCAAGGTTTTTATAGGCTTCTTTATAATCTTTTCTTAATACTATTACTTTTTCATAAGCTTTTTGGGCTTTTTCAATTTTTTCAAGTTCTTCATAAATTATACCGAGATAAAACCAAGCCGTTGCATCTTCGTCATTTAATGTCACTACTTTTTCGAAATTTTCTTTGGCTTCCGAATATTTATCAAGGTTTACATTACAAAGTCCGAGTGTTTTTTGTATATCCAATGTATTATCGTCATTTTCTTTTGTATAAGAATCGAGAAGCTCTTTGGCTTCTTCAAAATTTTTATCGGAAATGAGTTCGTTTGCTTTTTCTAAAACTTCTTCTCTATTCACTTTAAAACCTCACTTTAAACAACTATGTTATAGTGTAAACCTTTCTGTAATAAAGGGCGGAGCCCAAAATAAACAAAACAACATTGGGTATCCAAGCTGCCAAAAACGGTGATATAGCCATTGTTTCACCAAATGAAAGCGATAAGGCTCTCAATAGATAATATAGAAATATGATTAAAATACTAAACAAAAATCCTCTGTTATATCGGACTCTGGGCGGAGTAATAGCAAGAGGTACACCTAAAAGTACCAATACAACCGTTGTAACGGGGAATGCAAATTTGTTGTGTAATTCTATTTTAAATAAAGAGTGTGTCTTGGCATCGTGTTTTTTTGCATTGTTTTCAACGTATTTCCACAAAGCAATTACGTTATATTGAGTTGCTTCTTCTTCCGTCAGTGCGTCTTTTACATCCATACCAAAGTCAACAACAGATTGGCTAAACCAAGTTGTATTCAATATCTTTTGGTCTTTGTTCATAGTGTAAACAGCACCCCTGTTAAACTGCCAGCCCGCAGGACTTGTTTTTCCCGATTGTGATTGAATTACCTGAATCGTTTTTTTGTTTGAAAAATCAACAACCGAAACATTTTTTAAGGTGTTATCTTCGCACTTTTGTACAAAGAAAAGTCTTTTCATTTCTTTGTATCCGTTTTCATTTTCTTTGATTTCTTTAAAAGTAAAATTCTGTTTTCCGTTAGGGATATTTTTTTGTCCCAATGCCCATACGGCAAGAGTTTTTGATTGAGAATTTGTTACGGGGACAATAGTTTCGTTAACAATAAAAGTCAATAACGCCATTGCCGTTGCAAAAATAAATATAGGCTTTGCTATACGATTTAAACCGATTCCGCATGCTCTCATAACCGTAATTTCCGATGACAAGCTGAGTTTGTTTAAGGTCATTACAGTCGAAAACAAAACACTCATGGGGATTGCCATTACTATTACCTGAGGGAGGTTTAGTAAAACAATCATAAGAGCAATATTAAACGGTATTCCGTACAAAGTAATTTGCTTGATTAACGTAATAAAAGTATCGGAGGCAAAAATAATGGAGGTGAATATTACAATCCCCATAATAAAGATTTCCAATACCTGCGTTAAAATAAATTTGTCTAGTATGCTTAACTTGTCAAAAAGTTTAATATGCATTTAAATTCCCGATACTCTTCCGTTAATAAATTAGTTGTTATGCTCCATTTCATCTCTTTTGATGAAACTGCATTGAGCCTCTAATTTTTTGTCTTCCATGTTTTTAAACAAATCATCAATTTTGGTGATTTTTCCGAGTGCAAAGCCTGTTTCTGCGTATAAAACACAATCGTTGCATATTCTTATTCCGTCATAGACAACGGAACCCGCAAGCGGTTTTTCCTCACCGCAGCATTGACAGTCAAACATTTCAAATTCACTGTCAGGATTTTCCTCTATGTCGTCTGCTTTCATTTGCGCAACAACGGCCTGCATATCTTCTATAATTTTCAATTCTTCTTGTTTATCCATAGCTTATATTATACGTAAAAAATACAAACTTGACTATTATAAAATAATTTTATAACATTATGTTGGAATTACAACATGTTGGAGTTGCAACATAATGAATCTTTTTGAAGAAGAATTTTTTGATTGTTATGCAAGAAGTTTGCCGTATCAAATAGAAAAGGCATCAGTATATATAAGATTAAAAGGCGCATTGCTGCTTAACCAATTGGATGCAGGTATCACGCTTGAACAATTTATTACATTAGATGCAATTTCAACAGGCAAAGGCGTTTGTCAAAGAGATTTGGCAAAAATATTATTAAAAGACCGTTCTAATGTCACAAGAATTTTAAATCTTCTTGAGGAAAAAGGATTGATTTATCGTGAAATGTCACAAAAATCAAACAGAATGGTAAAGGTTTCTTACTTAACAGATAAAGGACAAGAACTTATAGACAAATATGCCGACATTTTAAAAAATGATTTAAACACTTTTCTTTCTCAATTTGACCAACAAAAATTGTTGATTATGGAGGAAATGTTGAAAAAAATATCGTCAAAAATAAGCGAAAATGCAAACATACAAATTTAGCAAACGGATATAATAATGATTACGGATGATACACCCAAAATAAACCCTTGGCTGACCACAATTGCGGTCATGAGTGCAGCTTTCATGTTTGTACTGGACGGAACTATCGCAAACGTTGCGCTTCCTCAAATGGCGGGAAGTTTTTCTTCTAGCAATGACGAGGCAACTTGGATATTAACGAGTTATCTTATTGCCAGCGGTATAGTTGTTCCTTCCGTAGATTGGTTTTCAAAATTTTTCGGACGTAAACAGTTCTTTATCGGATGTATTTTGCTGTTTACCGTTGCCTCTTTATTTTGCGGCATGTCAACTTCTTTGGATATGATGATACTTGCAAGAATTTTGCAGGGGCTTGGCGGAGGTGCATTACTTCCTGTAGCACAAGCTATTTTGTTAGAGGCGTTTCCTCTTGAAAAAAGAGCATTGGCAATGTCTATATTTGGTTTTGGGGTGGTAGTTGCACCTGTTATCGGCCCGATACTGGGCGGTTGGCTTACGGATAATTGGTCTTGGAATTGGATATTCTTTATTAATATTCCGTTTGGTATTTTGGCGGCGGTAACTTCTAAGTTATGGATTTTTGACCCGCCATATGCTCGCAAACAAATAGGTGCAAAAATAGATTATATCGGCTTTACTTTTTTAATTATTTGGCTTGTTACGTTTCAGGTTTTTCTTGATAAAGGAAACAATGCGGATTGGTTCGGCTCCGAATGGATATGTTGGACATTTGGGATTTCAATGGTTGCCTTGGTGTTGTTTATCTATTCACAGATTGTTCAGAAAAACTCAATCATTGACTTAAATGTTTTTAAAGATAAAAGTTTTGTTATCGGTACATTAATTCTTGTAGTTGTGAATATGGTTTTGTATGCCTCTACTACCGTAATGCCTTTATTTTTGCAAAATTTAATGGGTTATAACGCTTTTTGGAGCGGATATTCATTAATGCCAAGAGGTTTTGGAAGTGTTCTTGCTATTTTTATATACAGTATGACAAACAAAATGCTTGATTTTAGGGTGTTTACAGCAATAGGTGTAATTATGCTCGGCATATCGGGTTTGATGTTCGGTTTTTTGAATCTTGAATTCTCGATGATAAATATTATAATTCCAAACTTTATTTTCGGTTTCTCAATCGGCCTAACCATTACCGTTTTAAGCACCGCCTCTATGGAAACAATGTCTAATGCACAAATGACCAATGCCAGCGGGGTTCAAAACCTTGTAAAAAATCTCGGTGCCGCAATCGGAACATCACTTGTTACAACAATGGTTTCTCGATATTCACAAAACTTCCAGACACATCTTGTCAGCTTTTTGGATGCGCAAAATCCAGTTTATGCGGAAAAATTAGCAGCAATGACTTCATATTTTTGCAACTTTGATGTTTATTCGGTGGCTTTAATGAAGGCAAAAGGCATGATATACAATCAACTTTTGCAGCAATCTACACTGTGTGCGTATATGGAAACGTTTCGAGTTTGGGGGATTGTAACATTTTTGTGCTTACCGTTGTTATTGTTATACGGAAGACGTAAAAAAGCGGATTAATATTTGTTTGCCTGAAAAACCATATAGTATTTCGTTTCTCCGTAATAAAGCATTATCAAATACAAATTGTTTTCAACATTTTCCGTTACAATATAGGATTGCGGAGCAGGTGCTTTTTTTGAAGAATTTCTAAACACTGTATAAAATTTTTTGCTAAAATTCTTTTGGAACTTTTGCCACTTTGTGTATTTTGGTGTGGGCAAATTGTTGTGATAAAAATCAACGGGTACAAGCTCTTTCTTTACTACGGGAATTATATATTTTACTTTTCCGGCTTCTTTAAAAAACACGTAATCTCTGCCCTTCATATTTCTCGGAGTAAGAATATAGTAACCTGCCGGAACCGTTTGGTTTTTAAAGTAAATATCGGAACTAAGTCTGAAAAGCGGATACGGTGCATACGCATATTTTTGATAATCTTCATTTTGATAAGGGTCAAGATTGTGAACAAGCTCAAAATCCGGAACCTGCGTATTTTCGTATAATGTAGCAAAATCCGTAGCCGCAATAGACGGCGCTGCAATTAAAATAAACATTAAAAATAAAATCAATTTTTGTTTCATAAGTTTATAATAATGTAATTTTTATAAAAATCAACATAATTACATAACCTATTGACGCAGTTATTTCTTCGGTTTATTATCAAGATATGAAATTGACAAATTTAGTAAAATTAAATAATCGTTGGTGGCGCCTGTCTAAATAGTACAGGCTTAGATTTATTACGATTGTTTTAATTTCTTTATTTAACCTGTGCTAAAAGTTTTAGTCAGCGTTAAGTTTAAAGGAATTTTTTTTATGTCAATTAATTTAATAAATACACTAGCTCAACCGTTAAAAACCGCAGCAAAATTTGTAAATCATAATGAGCAGGCATCAGGTTTATCCACTGCAAGATTTATTCAAGATACAACAACCTGTTTAGGTCCAAAAGCTGTTTTGGCTCGTAGCAAAGCTGATTTGGCGGAAAATGCATTTCTTGAAATAGCTGAAAGCTGTTTGGTTTATCTTGGACCTGCTTTTATTGGTGAAAAGTTTTCAAGACAATTTTTCTCAAAAAACTTATCGCAAGAGGCAAAAAAACTTGTTGCAACTCCTGCCGTAAAACTTTTAGAAGAAAACAATACTGCCTTAAACAAGGTTTTACCCGTTAAAGCTGCAATTGCACTAAGCGCATTGCTTATCCCTTTAACGGAATTTACGTTGAATTATTTTAAAAACCTTATGACTTTAAACATTTTTCACAAAAGCGATTTTAACAATATCGTAAGCTTACAAAATGAAAAAGAAGATAAATCTTTTCAAGATAAAGTGCGAAAAAGTGCCCATAAAAACATTTTAAAAGCCGGACTTACTTTTCTTACAAGTTTAGCGGCAGGAGTTATGCTTGCGAAAAAAGGTGAAAAATCCAAATTATTGCAGCAGTTTTCGGAAATGATTCTTGCTCCCGGTACAAAATTCTTTAAAAAGAATCAAAAAATGAAAAATTTCTTTAATAAATATTTTTCTCTTGATTTTGCCTCTCAAGACGGAGAGCTCGTTTTAAGCAAAGGTCAATTGACTTCTTGTGTGTTAATAGGCGGTGCAGGTTACTTTGGTGCTTCAAAAGACAGAGGAAAACAAAACTTTTTGGAAACGTTATTCAGATTCCCTCTTGTCGGTTTTTATATTATTACAGGCTCGGAACCTTATGAAAATGCATTCAAAAAACTGTTAATAAAGCTAGGTAAGTGTAAACAAATAATCGGTAAAAATCTTGAAGTTCCTTCTTTTGCAAAAATAGAAGAACTTTCCAAAAATCTTGCTTTAAAAAACGGTACAACAGTTGAAAGTGAATTTAAAAAACTTGCAAAACAAAAAGTTTTGATAAGCGGATTTCCTTTCTTATTCAGTATTGGATTTATGGGCTTTTTTGTTGCAGGTGTTTCAAATGTGTTTACACGATACAGATACGACAAAGATAAAGAACAACAGGCTCAAAACAATAACTTTATTGCAAAGAAAAATTATACTCCCACATTTAAGCAGTTTATCGCATAATTTGTTTGTGATAATATAGCAATGTCCCTTTTAACGGAGTTTTATTATGAAGTCACTGTGGTCAACCACTATAGCTGCAGCTATGATTTTAAGTTTTTATAATTGTTCTTGTGCTGATGTTGTTTCACACAAAGAAGCATTAAAGAAATCTCAAACTGTTATTAATGAAGTTTCTAAATCAGTAAAAGAATCGAGGTTTTATCCGGCATACCATTCGGCATCTTCCGGCTATTTGATGGGAAAACCTTCAGGATTAACTTATTTTAACGGTGAGTATCATTTGTTTTTTCAACACAATCCTTATTCTTTAAAAGCAAAAGAATGGAATATTTCTCATTATGTAAGTTCTGATTTAATTAATTGGGTAAACAAACCAATTGCATTAGCACCTTCTGAAATTTATGATAAAGACGGGGTTTTAGCAGGTAGCACAATTGTTGAAGACGGATTGTTGTATTTGTTATATACGGGAAATGTAGTAAATAAAAATGAAGATAAAACAGAACAACACCAAACTCAAAACCTGGCAATGAGTAAAGACGGAATAAATTTCGGTAAATCTGCAAATAATTCGGTGATACAAATGGCTCCGCATTATATGGGATTGAATTTTTCTTCAGCCAATTTTAGAAATCCATATGTTTGGAAACAATCAGACAGATATTATGCTTTGATTGGTACACAGTATGAAAAAACAAAAGACGGTGCTGTGTTGCTTTTTAAAAGCAAAGATTTGAGAAACTGGGTTTTTATAAATGTAGCCGCTCTTGGTGCTAAAGGTGAAATGGGTTATATGTGGGAATCTCCATCTCTGTTAAATATTAACGGAGAAGATATTTTGGTTATTTGTCCTCAAGGTATAAAACCACATGGAAAGATGTTTTTGAATAAATATCAAGCAGGATGGTTTATTGGGAAGCTTGATTATGATACGGGTAAGTATAAGCAAAAAGGTGCTTTTGGGTTGTTTGATTATGGGTTTGATTTTTATGCTCCCGTTATTACAAAGACACAAGACGGCAAGTATGTCTTAATTGCACAAATGGATATGCCCGATAAAACAACAGAACCACAGAGTGAAAATTGGGCGGGAATTATGACTGTTCCTCGTGAAATTATATTAAAAAATGGTAAGATTATTACTGTGCCGTATTCAGCTTTATCAGATTTGCGAGAAAATGGAATTATTCATAAAGCCCAAAAGATATCTGATGAAAAAAGTTTTAATTCTATAAATGGTGATATATTTGAATTGGACTTGGAAGCGGATTTGACACATGCAAAATCTCTTGTAATTAAGCTACGAGCATCATCCGAGAATGAAACGGTATTAAGTTATGAAAAGGATTCTCAAATTTTAAAATTAAATCGGGACAAATCGAGTGATGTGTCGTATAATATTAAAGGCGAAAGAGAAGTTAAGCTGCAATCAGATGATAACTTGCTTAAATTAAGAATATTTGTTGACAAGTCATCGATTGAAGTTTTTGCAAATGACGGACAAGCGGTTTTGAGTTCTCGTATATATCCGGACAAACACTCTACGGATATAAAGTTTGCTTCTGACGGTGAAACTGTTTTAAATTATCTAAACTTTTATAAGCTAAAATCTGTACATTAAAATTTTATTTTTGTTTGCCGGTGTAGCTCAGTTGGTAGAGCAGGCCATTCGTAATGGTCAGGTCGTAAGTTCGAATCTTATCACCGGCATGTTTTATGTTTAATTGAGCAAATAAACATATTTGCTTTATGTTTCAAACGCAATTTTTGTCATCAAAATGTTTTTACATGAATATGTAGTGTACAAGGAAGTGTTTTTATGACAGGAATTAATCGTTTATCAGGTGCTGGTGTTTATAATCAAAATAATTATACTAAAAAACGTGTTGTATCAACTCCTGTTCATCCGGAGTATTCTCCTCAAAAAACGTCCCAAAAGAAAAAATGGGCTATCGCTGCCGGCGTTGCAGCTGTTCTTTTAACCGGTACAGCAATTATTTTAACGAAGGGTAAAGCTTTAAGGCAAAAAAGACTTCTTTCCGAAATTCCTGCTGACTTGCAGGTTAGGTTTGCAAATATTAAAGACTTACAAGGTAAGGATTTTGTAGATAAAGCTTATAAAGAAATGGTTGATTATATGGGCTTAAGCGCCAAAAAAGAAGGTAAAGCAGAAGAGTTTCTTGCAAAAATCAAAGATGGCGCACTTAAATCAAGAGTAAAAATAGTAAAAGAAAATTTTGCTGACGTACTTGCTATGCCTAAAATTAAGGCGGATTCTGCAGAAGGTAAAGCTGCATACGAGCATTTAAAAGCTTATTCAAATTATGAAGGTATCGGCTTTTTGGGCTGTGGTGGTGATGCATATAAAAATAATCCTCTTGAAGTTGAGGCTTATTCTTTTGGCAATAAAATTGAAGAGTTGTTTCATAAATATTTGAAGTCTGTATAGTTCAAAGTACCTTTAAGGTACTTTAGAACTATACGTGTTTGTCTATCAAATTTTTTAAGTCATCAATACTGTGTACACCTGCTTTTTGTTCAACAAGTTTGCTGTTTTTAAAGACAAGTATTGTCGGTATTCCGCTTATGAAATATTGAGAGGCTTTTTGATTGTTTTCATCAACGTTTAAGGCGGCAATAACAGCCTTGTTTGAAAATTCCTCTGCAAGTTTTTCTATAATGGGGGCTTGGGTTCTGCAATGTCCGCACCACGGTGCATAAAAATCAACCAGAACAGGTTTGTCAGTGTTTTTAAGTTGAATATCAAAATTTTCGTCTGTAAACTCTATTACTTTAGACATATAATCTCCTTTTATGTTTATGAATTACAAATTTTACATTCATCAATAGTTTGGTTATGCATATGTTTAATTAACACCTTTTCCCTAATTGCAAAGAGTTGCAATGTAACGATTGTTGGATGTTTGTAGGACGATTAACCGTATTTTTATTTTATAAATATTTTTGCTGTTGTTTAACAATAATTTAGAGGGAATTACAATAACGGCGGCATTAATCAAAGAGGGCGGCAATAATTTTTTCAACATATATATTCCCTTCAGCCATGAAATATATATGTATGTTTAACTGAGAATAAAAAAATTTCATTATGCTATAAGGCTATTTATGATATTTATGAAAATATAACTGCCATACCGATTAGAATACCGATAATAACAAAAAATGCCGGGAGCTTGCTTCTGTACATTAGTATTGATTGTGGTAAAATTTCACCGAATACAACATACAACATTGCACCGCTTGCAAAACTTAAACTCAACGCCAGCCCCATAGGACCTATGTCACCGACCCAGTATCCGAGAATTGCACCAATTATTGTTGGAGCACCGCTTAAAGCCGTAATTAAAATAGCCATTCTTCTTTTTACACCGCCGTTGATAAGCGGTACGGCAATTGCCATACCTTCGGGAATATTGTGTAAACCGATAAGTATTGACAGTACTAAAGCAGAGCCTTCCATTATACCTTTGGTGTTTGCATAAGATGCACCGATTGTCATTCCTTCGGGTAAATTGTGCAAAGCAATTGCGCAGGCCATGATTATACCTGCAATAAAAAGGTTGAATTTGTTATCGTTTTTGTGAATGTGTACTGACAAATGGTTACTGTGGATAATTTCATCAAGGTCATCAGCTGTTTGCGGGTGAGTTTTGTCTATGTGCGAAACCTCGTTGTTTGTCACCTTATCAATGAACAGGTTTAAGCAATATACAATGCCGACACCTGCCGCAATTCCAAGGCTGACAAGCCAAATATTTGTTTTTGTTTCAACGGCACTGACTATAAGGTCAAAACAGACAATCGCCGTCATAACGCCTGCTGCAAAACTCAATAACAAACTGGCTGTTTTGTTGGAATCTTTTTTGAACAAAGCACCAATCGCACCGCCAAGTCCGGTGCCGAATACGCCCGCAAGCGCAGTTGCTTCAACCAGTGTCCAAAATGTGTTCATTTTTATTTTACTTTCTCCTGATAAAACTATTTTTTAACAAATGAAGAAATATGTAAAGCACAAAAGACAAAACTATTTTTGCAAGAATGTGTTTAAGACAAAACTGTGGTTTAAATTTGTATAGGAAATTTTTTATTTTTATGCTAAAAATAGCATGTTCGATTTAATTTAAGGAGATAAAGATGGAAAAATTTGTATGTAGTGTTTGCGGTTGGATTTATGACCCTGCAGAACATGATAATGTAGAATTTGCCAATCAACCTGAAGATTTTGTTTGTCCATTGTGTAGCGTTGGCAAAGACCAATTTGAAAAATGTGAATAATTGAATATTGTTCAAGATTTAGAAAATAAATTATGTAAAAATGTCGGTTAGGAATTTTCCTGACCGACATTTTAGTCAGTAGTGTGCAATTTTTACACCAAAATATGCCAATTGGCATATTATTTTTTAATGTAACTATAATATGACGGATAAAGAACAATCAAGATTCTTATTCTGTCCGATATTTTAGTCAAATTATATTATCGTTGCAAATAATTGTTTTATACCGCATCCTACTTCTGGGGCACTCTGCCGAGGGAAATATGACTAAATGTCATATTTCACGAGAGGGGATTCGAAGAATCCTTCCGCAACAAAAAAGCTCTCTTTCGAGAACTTTTTGAAAACCTGGGGCGGAAGGATTCGAACCTCCGGAATGGCTGGACCAAAACCAGCTGCCTTACCACTTGGCGACGCCCCAATATTTGTTTTTTATGACACTTTAACGTGTCCGCAATATATATAGTATAAGGCACATAAAGTCATGTCAAGAATTATTTATTGAAATAACCCTAATTGTTTGCCCTTGTAGTTTTTCTTGTATATTTCATAATCAAAGCAACCGATGTCATTTACCGCAACAGGATTGTCCGCAAGGTCTTGAATACGTCCTTGACCAACCGTACAGTGCTTTATGTATTTGCAAAAACTGCAAATCTTCCATTTTTCATCGAGTTTTCTGTGCTTTGTCATATAAATATATTATTACATAATTTTTGCAACATGCTAAGATTAATAAAACCTGTTTTCTATAAACGGAACCTGTTGACTATATTAAAACAAAGGAGAATATTATGGGTTTGGATTTGGAAAAATCTTTTAAGTATATGTTTAAGGATACTGATTGGAAAAAGAAATTTTTAATCGGCGGATTTTTTTCAATAGGTTTGGTTCTTACTAATTTGGGTCAAGTGGTTAACCATATTCCCGATTCTTACTATGAATCAGTTTTTAAACAAATGACTATGGAGCAAATGTTAGGAGCATTCCTATTGCTTTGTTTTCTGTTTTTGACAATGTCTGTGCTGAGTGTGTTCACCTCAGGGTATTTTGCCAAAAATATAAATTTGCGCATATTTCGCCCTGATGCAGAGTTGCTCCCTTGGGAAAATTTTGGAAATATGTTTTCTGTCGGGATTAAGGCAAGTTTCGCTGTTTTTATTTATATATTGGCATTAGTCTTAATAATGGCGGTACCGATTTTGTTAGTTATATTAACGGCAGCATCAGATAATACGTCATTGAGTATTTTGCTTATACTTTTCATGGCTTTGTGTTTTTTAATACTACTTTTTGTCTTTACTATATATTTAGCCGCAGCAACGCTTGCTTTTAGTACGGATTTAAAATTCTCCTCATTTTTTAATTTTAAATTGATACATACATTTATAAAAAAAGACTTTTTTAATTTCTTTATTTATTTGGTTATCCTTTTTGCCTTAAATTCACTAATCGGTATATTGAATTTGGTTTTGACACTTACCGTTATTGGTATACTTGCGTTACCGTTCACAATGTTTTATCAGTACCTTGTTACAAATGATATACAGGCACAATTTGTTCGGGAAACACTAGAAATAGATAAAAAGCAAATTCAAGCATAAAAAAAGAGGGCTTTAAGATTAAAGCCCTCTTTTAGTTTTAAACTTTTTTATACGGAAGCTAAAACTGCTCCTCTTTCAAGTTTAAGTGTTTGTGTTGTGATGTCACAAACTTCGCTTGGTCCCCAATATTGGATAGAACCGGGGAATTTGTATTCATCATTCATTGCCCAGTTTTCTCTGTTTGCTTCAAGTTTTTTGAATACGGGGCCGTCAAGTTTTACCAATGCTTTTTGGATAACAGGTTTCATGTGACCGTGACGTTTTTCCATGTTCATCATCATTGTAAGCGGTACACCGCCTGCAATCCATTCCGTAGAAGGAGCAGTTGTGTTTCTGATTGATGAAAGGTATCCTGTCATGCCGGATTGCATAAGCGCATAAGCGTTAAAGCCCAATGCGTAGCAGTAATTAGCATCAAAGTTTGACGGGAACGCACATCTTCCTTCGTAACCGAAGAAGTGGCATTGGTCAGAGAATTTGCCTGCAAATTCACCTTGAGATTTCATTTCCGCAAGTTTAACTTTAATCATTTCGATAAGCAATTTTTCTGTTTCAATCTTAGAAACTTGTACGTTTCCGTGAGGGTCTCTGTCCATAAGCAATTGAGCTTTGATTAAAACAGGAAGAGATTCAAACACTTTAGCGTTATTAGGTTCGAGTTTGCTTTCAATAAAGTTGAATTTGTCGGCGGGAACTGTAAGGCTGTTGTATGAAGCATCCTGTTCCAATGTAGACATTACATCGTTGAGGTTTGCAATCATTGTTTTCATTTCGGGGATGAATTCAATCAAACCTTCGGGAATTAATGCAACACCGAAGTTTTTGCCTGCATTAGCACGTCTTGCAATAATGTCAGCCATGTAGTCAACGATTTGTTTTAATGACATTTTCTTTTCTTCAACTTCTTCAGAAATCAAAGTAATGTTAGGTTGAGTTTGTAAAGCTACTTCCAAAGCTACGTGAGTAGCGCTTCTTCCCATAACTTTAACAAAGTGCCAGTATTTTTTAGCGGAATTTACATCTCTTTGGATGTTGCCTACCAGTTCGGCATAAGTTTTTGTTGCGGTATCAAAGCCGAAAGAAATTTCGATTTGTTCGTTTTTCAAGTCACCGTCAATGGTTTTTGGACAACCGATAACTTGAATACCAGCATTTTTAGCTACAAACCATTCCGCAAGCATTGCTGCGTTTGTGTTTGAGTCGTCACCGCCGATGATTACAATACCTGAAATGTTGAGTTTTTTGCAGTTTGCAAGTGATTTTTCAAACTGTTCTTCAGTTTCCAGTTTTGTTCTTCCTGAACCGATGATATCAAAACCGCCTGTGTTTCTGTATGCGTCAATGATTTCGTCAGTAAATTCGATGTATTGACCTTCTATTATACCTGAAGGACCGCCCAAGAAACCGTACAATTTGCTTTCGGGGTTTGCTTGTTTTAACGCATCGTACAAACCTGCAACTACGTTGTGTCCTCCGGGAGCTTGTCCGCCGGAAAGGATTACACCAACATTGCGTGCTTCATAATTTTGTTCTTCACCAGATTTAAATGTTACAGTGCATTTTCCGTATGTGTTTGCAAAAAGTTTTTTGATTTCTTCTTGGTCTTTTACACATTCTGTTTTTTCGCCTTCAATAACGGCAATTTTTTTGATTCCTGCCGCAAGAGTAGACGGCAAAACGGGTTTAAAAGCCAATCTTGCTTTTTGTAATGGTGATAATTCTGTCATAATTTTATAACCTCATGTTTGTAAGTAATTACAATCAAGATTTTATCACAAAGATTGTTATATAATAATTTTGTTATGCTACAAATTGATTCATTGCTTTTAAAAGCCTTTTTTGAGGAAAACAAAAACTTTTTAATAAACGCCCGTGTGCAAAAGGTTCAACAGCCTACAAGACGTGAGGTTATACTTCATTTGCGAAATAACGGTGTGTCAAGAAAATTATATATAAATATAAATCCGTCTTTTTATCATATTTGTTTTATGAATAAAGAGAATGAACTAAAAAGAAATATTGAAATTCCCAAACAACCACCAATGTTTTGTATGCTTTTAAGAAAACACATTGAAGGTGCTCGTATAATCTCCGTAAACAACCCTGAATTTGAAAGGATTATTGAACTTACTTTTGAAAACTATAACGAAATAGGTGATAGAATCGAAGAATGTTTGAGCATTGAACTTATGGGCAAACACAGTAATATCGTGCTTTACAATGCCGATAACAATATTATACTCGGTTGTGCTCACAATATCGGAGCGGAAAAAAGTAAAGAAAGAGAACTCTCGGGCGGTCTGCCGTATGTTTATCCTCCAAAACAGGACAAGAAAAATCTCTTGCAAACAAGGTTTGATTGGTTCAAATCAGCAATTTTAAAATCCGATGATTCAATAAAAAAAACAGTGGCACAACGTTACTTTGCTTTGTCACAGGCTATGGTTGAAGAAATTTGCACAAAAATAGGAATCGATTCTAATAAAATTGCAAATTCTGCAAGCGAAACAGAGCTTCAGCATTTATTTGTAACTTTACATGAATTTTTGGATTCTGACACTTTTTCTTATTGCGTTAACAAAGACTTTTCCGCTTATTCTTGTGTGGATAATATTGGAATTGAATATGAAAACATTAATTCATTAATTGATGATTATTTTGCCTATAATATCGAAAAAAGTCTTATATCAGGCTTAAAATCGTCATTATCCTCAAAGGTAAATAAAGAACTGCAAAAACAGTTAAATACATATAAAAATCAACAAAAACAAGTCGATAAAAAAGAAAAAGCAAATATGTATATGAAAAAAGGTAATTTGCTGACGTCAAATGCTTATGCGATAAAATCTTTTGATAAAAACGTTAGATTATTTGATTATGAAACAAATGAATATATAAATATAGAACTCGATGAAAATTTGAATGTCATAGATAATGCAAAAAAATATTTTGCTATGTATAACAAAGCAAAAAGAGCATACAAGATTGCGGAGCAAATGCTTGCAGAAACAGAAACGGAAATAATAATATTAAAACAACTTATTTATGATATTGAGGTTTGTAACAGTTATGAGGAGTTAAAAGAAATTTCTGCGGAATTTGAACCTCAAAACGAACACAATATCAAAAAGAAAAAAGAAAAAGAGATTAATGTAACAAAATTAGAAATTGACGGTTATAGCGTATTTATCGGCAAAAACAACAAACAAAACGATTATTTGTATTCAAAAATTTCTTCGGGTAATGATATTTGGTTTCACGTTGTAAATACCCCAGGCTCGCATATTATCGCAAAAGCCAAGAATTCTTCGCAGCAGATGAAAGATGGGACAATTTTAAAAATTGCAAAACTGGCAAAAGAGTATTCAACTGCCAAAAATTCTTCAAAAGTCCCTGTTGTTTATACTTTGCGTAAATATGTAAAACGCCCTAATAATACAAAATCAGGTTTTGTTGTGTACAAAAATGAAACAGAGATAGTAGTAGATTAAATTTTTCTGTTTACGAATAATCCCGGAGCTTGCGAAAGATTGACAAATGTTTTTGCGGCATCTTCAGGAGATATTTCTCTCATTATAGTATTTGTGTTGGTATTCCAAACTTCTATCATTCCATTATGGTTTATTTTAAAATGATATTGTCCGCCTTCGTCTTTGTCTGTATCTGTATCTTGTTCTTCTTGTTGTGTCAAATTGGGTAAATCTTGTTTTTGGTTTTCTTCTGATGAGTTTTCTTCGTTTTCTTTATCTTCTTCTTCCTCTTCCGGAATAAAAGGGATTGTTCCGTTAAATGCTGCATCAGGGTCTTTGCGTCCTGCTTTTTCTTTTTTTCCAACGCCGTCAACATCTGCAATTTGGTTTTCAAGAGCTTGCTTTGCGGTTGCTTCAACTTCATTGGCAAGTTGTGCAGAGGTTAAATTCCTTTGCATTCCTAAATTTGACATTGAAAATCCGTCTATACCCACAGATACCTCATTAAACTTATAAATATTTTGCTAAATCCTTTATTATATTATAATATATTTTTGTTGCTCTGGGTAGTTAATAAGAAAAATCTGTAATGGAGTTTTAATTTGAAAAACAATTTAAATATATTAATGGATACGATTTTGAGTGCTCCGGCATGGATACAAGAAGCATTGTATATTGATTTAGGTGAAAATTTAAAGGAAAAAATTCCGACATTTGATTTGTCTTATTCCTTGACTGACAGTTATCCTATATATAAACCGAAAATTACTTTTAAAGGGAAACAAGAACTTCAAAACCGCAATATGGGGTTGGATTTTAATGTATACAAATACTTGAGCTCGCTTATGGAAGAATTGCGGGTTATTGATATTACTTTAAATAATTTTTGGACTCTTGAAGAATCTTCAAAATATTTATTGACTTGCTTAAAAAATGAATTCGTTACACCTCCTGCAAATACGGTTTTATTGGCCGAAATTTATTATATTGCAGGTGAAATCCGAATAGGGGAGTTTGTTAAAAGAATTAACAAAATTAATATCGAAGAACTTGATAATGTTTTGAGAAAACAAAAACATTATAATCTGGAGCATCCTGATGAAAAAATAAAAACAGGTGAAATTCTTGTTGATATGGGCTATGTGGCGGATAATGATATTGCGAAAATTCTTTACATAAAAGATGAATCTAAAAAAAGATATATTCTTTCAGGCATTAACAAGGGCAGTAATGAATCATCACAATCGGATGTTAAACTCAAAGAAATTAATGAATTAAATCAAAAGATTTTGGCAGAAAATAAATTACTTAAAGATAAATTGCGTGCAGTGTTTAATATACAAAATAAGAACAAACAATCATGACATTAACTCCCGAATTATTGTTAATTGAAACCAGAAGTAGTTTTGAAGAACTTAGGTTCGATGGTTTTGTTGTAAAATATGACGGAAAAACTATAAAAAGTTTCGGAAATACAAATAATTATCCGTTTTTTCATCGTTCTTGCGCAAAACCTTTGCAAGCTTCGATTATAGAGGATTTGGGTACACAAAAATTTTGGGATTTGTCTGATGAAGAAATTGCTGTATGTTGTGCTTCACATACAGGAGAACCTGTGCATACGGAATTGATTAATGGGATTTTATCTAAAATCGGTTTGACAGAAAAAGACTTGCAATGCCCTGCAATTGCGCCGTTAAACAAAGAAGAACAAAGAAAATTCAATGTTTATTCTAAGTTGCATAACAACTGTTCGGGTAAACATGCTTTAATGCTTGCAGTGTGTAAGCAAATGGGTTGGAGCATTGATAATTATCTTGACAAAAATCATCCATTGCAAATTGCGGTTTATGAGAAAATTAAAACATTGTGCGAATTTGAAGGGGAAATGCCATATACCCCGGATGGCTGTACTGCTCCGAATTGGGCTACTCCTCTTGAAAATTTGGCAAAAGGCTTTTATAACGTGTTTTGTGCAAACAATTGTATTGATATTAAAAGAGCATTTGTGAATAATCCCTACTTGATAGGAGGACAAGACCGCCCTGATACACAAATAATGATGTTAAGTCAAAAACTTGCTGCAAAGGCAGGTGCAGGTGGTATACTTTGTGTTGCAAATACTGAAGAAAAAAGTGTTTTGGTTTTTAAAATGATGTCTGCGGATATGAAAGCCAGAAGTATTGTTGCGATAGAAACAATGTTGATGTTGGATTGGGTGATTAAAAACTCCATAGATGAAAAGCTCCTTGAAAACTCTTTAAATAAATTTGTAAAAACCGAAACAGGCGTAATTGTCGGAGAATATTGTTTGAATGAAAACTACAAACATTGGATTGAAACTTTAAAAATTTAACCGAATGTTTTAAATGTTTCTTCAATATTTTTGTCAATAACTTTTTTGATAGATTCCATTTCTGTTTCAATGGCTTTTTGTTCCGTTGAAAGTTGTTGGATTTGAGTGTCGAATCTTTTGTCTATTCTTTCCAAAGTTGCTACTTTGTTTTCGTATTCGGCATTAGCAATGGCATAGTCACCCTCATCAATACCTTCATAAACAAAGTTTGCACCATCAAGCGGTAAATCGACAAGATTCCCGTTTGCGTCATATTGTTGAATAAACCAGTTACCTGTTTTTAGGTTATTTTCAAAATAATCAGCTTGATAGCAATATGGTTCGATTGCGTAATCGGCAACAGTTTTATCTTCAGGCATTGGGTCAGGAAGTTCGGGAACTACGGTTCTTCCGTAAGAATCTCTAACTGTTAAGCCCAAACCACCATCTTTCATATCGCCTGTTACAATTTGATAAGAAAGTCGTGGCAAATCAACGTTAGCCGAGCCTGAACCACCTACGGAGTAGTATAAATGTTGAGTATTCATTCCATTGCTCCACAAAAGAGCTTCATTGTCCAACGTGTTGGCAAGCGCCAATTTTTGTTGGGTGATTTGTTGGATTTGGTATTCAACATTGTTTTTTCTGGCTGTTAAGCACAGGTATCGTGCTTGTGATGCCGATAAGCCCATAGTTTATACTCCTTTTATATTTAACATATCGGCTTATTTTACTTATTTCTTGAGAGTTTAAAAGTTATTTTTTACAAATGTTTACATAATAAAAAATTTTCTTTTTACTCACTAACCTGTTTTTTTATTATAATGATTAATATAATTATATTTTTTAAAGAGGCAATAAAAGAGAGTTATGGAAGAATTACTGAAACAAACAGCATCACAGCAAAAAAAAGCTCTTTTGAATAAAGAAATTTCTGCTGTTGATTTGGTTAATGAGGAATATAAAAGAATAGAAGCTGTTGATTCTACATTAGGTGCTTTTAATTCATTGTGTAAAGAACAAGCACTTGAAACAGCAAAAGAAGTTGATAAAAAAATTGCATTGGGTGAAACTTTACCGCCGTTAGCAGGTATACCGCTTGCGCTAAAAGATAATATCAACATGAAGGATACAAAAACTACTGCATCAAGTAAGATTTTGGCAGATTTTGTATCTCCTTATGATGCAACTGTTACAAAAAAACTTAAAGAAAATTTAATTCCGGTTTTGGGTAAGGTTAATTTGGACGAATTTGCAATGGGGTCGTCTACCGAAAACTCTGCATTTAAAATCACAAGAAACCCTTGGGATACAAATAAAGTTCCGGGCGGAAGTTCTGGCGGTTCGGCTGCCGCAGTTGCAGGCTATGAAGCTACGCTTGCTTTGGGTTCTGATACCGGCGGAAGTATACGTCTTCCTGCAAGTTTTTGCGGTATTGTAGGTATGAAACCTACATACGGTAGAGTATCCAGATATGGGCTTATAGCTTTTGCATCTTCTTTAGACCAAATAGGGCCTTTCGCCAGAAGCGTTGAAGATGCAGCTCTTTTGCTTGAAGCAATTAGCGGACATGATTCACATGATTCAACATCGTTGGATATTCCTGTTCCTGAATATTCAAAGTTTTTGATAGGTGATATTAAAGGGAAAAAAGTCGGTGTTATTAAGGAATTGCTTACAGAAGGAGTTTCTGTCGATGTAAAATCTGCTGTTGAAAAAGCTATTAATACTTATAAAGAGCTTGGGGCAGAGATTGTTGAAATTTCATTACCGTTACTTGAATATTCAATCGGTGTTTATTATATTCTTGCAACTGCAGAGGCAAGCTCTAACCTTGCAAGATTTGACGGCGTAAAATACGGACATCGTACAAAAGATGCAAAAAATCTTTTGGAAATGTATACAAGAACAAGAGCAGAAGGCTTTGGTGATGAAGTTAAAAGACGTATTATGTTGGGAACTTATGCTTTAAGCGCAGGTTATTATGATGCATATTACAAAAAGGCCCAACAGTTAAGAAGGCTTATTAAAGAAGATTTTGACAGAGCATTTGAAAAAGTTGATATTCTTGTATCACCGACATGTCCGAATACAGCTTTTGAAATTGGTTCAAAAATTGAAGATCCGCTTAGTATGTATCTGACGGATATCGGTACAATAAGTGCAAACCTTGCAGGTATTCCGGGGTTGAGTTTACCTTGTGGGTTTGATTCTGACGGTATGCCTATTGGTCTTCAAATTCTTGCTCCAGCATTGGGAGAAGAAAAGTTGTTTAATATGGCATATAATTTTGAACAAGCTACCGAATTTTGTAAAAAACAGCCAACATTGTTGTAGAAGTGGAGAAGTTATGAAAAAGATATTAACTGTTTTAGCTTTAGGTTTGTTTTTGAGCGCTGGAGTGTCTAACGGTGCATTTGCATATTCTACGGAAGGTGCGTTGTATTATAACGAAGGGCTTGATGCATATTCAAGAGGTGAGTACTCAAAAGCCTTGCAATCTTTTAAGAATGCAGTTGCTCAAGACCCTGATTTTATAGATGCTTACTATAATATGGGCTCATTATTTGAATTTTTAAAAAGTTACCAATCAGCGATAGCTTCGTATTCTAAAATTAATCAGTTAGATCCTAACGATAAAGAGGTTATATATAAACTTGCCGAACTATATTACAAGGTTGGTAATACAGAACGTTCATTGTTTTATATAAGTAAAATATCTTCAACAGATGATGTGTACAGTAAGGCTCAAAGCTTGAAAACCCAAATTGTTGTTGCTAAGCAAAAAGAAGTTGCTAAAAATGCATTGAGTACAACAAATACTGCTGTTGCAACAAACAGAAGTGTAGTTAATAAATATTCGGGCCCTACCGGTCTTGCAATAGATTCTAAAGGCGTGTTGTATGTTGCAAGTTATACAGACAATTGCATTTATAAAGTTATGCCAAACGGTCAATCACAGTTGTACACGAAAAGCGCTCTTTTAGGCGGACCTATTGGTCTTGCTTTTGATTCAATGGACAATTTATATGTTGCTAACTATGCAAAAAATAATATCTTAAAAATCAACAAAGCAGGTCAGGTTTACACGTTTATGAGTAATATCACAAATCCATACTACCTGATAATTAAAGGCAACTATATGTATATTTCCGAACAAGGTAACAATACTGTCGTAAGATACAAATTGTACTAAGAAATTATATTTAATAATTTAAAGACCCGCAATTTGATATGCGGGTCTTTTTTTATAATTAAAATTTATATTTGTTTTAAGTAATCAAATGTTTTTTATTGTAAATTAACTTATTTTTTTACTGGTTTAAATTTTGGTGAATTAAGATAGTTCACAACATCTTGAGAGATATCCGTACCGCCCGTAAAGATTACTCTGTAGTCAAGCACAACGTCAATTTTTTTGTCGGCTGCAACAGCTTGTGTTGCTTGCAAAATATTGTTTTCAACTTCTTGTGCTTTTTTCAATTTCAATTTGTCAAACTCGTCATTTTTAAGTTTAAAATCTTTTTGTACCTGTTCTTCAAAGTTCTTTTTGTTAATTGGTGAATCAATATTTTTGTATTGTTTTTCTTTGTCCATTAAATATTGTTGAAGTTCGAGATATTTTGTATCAATTTCTTTGTATGCTTTTTTTGCATATTCGTAGTTTGATTCTACTGTTTTGTAGTTAACGTATCCTATTGTTTGAGCATCTGCGGAAGAACAACTTGTTCCCATAACACACAACGCTGCTGATGCCAACAATAATGTCTTTAAATTTTTCATATTTATACTCCCATCGTCGGATTACTTAGTCCTTAATTAAAAATTTTAGCAATAAATATATGTAAAGACAAGTGAAAAAAATGTTAATTGATTATATAATATGAGAATCAATTTGAAGAAATTAACGGATGAATATAAAAATACTTAAAATTTTTATAATTGCAGCAATTGCATTGATTGTTGGGGTAGAGGTATTGTTTTTGGCGATACTTCCGGCTTTTGTGAATTCTTATTTTGAAAAAAAAGAGATTGTAGATTTAGTTAAAGTTAAAACAGGACTTGTTTTAAATTATGAAAAATTAAAACTTAAAATATATCCTGATTTTTCTGCAAAAATTTCTGCGGATAATTTAACGTTGTTTGATAAAAAGCAAGAAATTGTTACCGTAAAAAATATTGATACAAAAATCTTTTTGCCTACTCTTTTGTTTAAAAAACTTACTCTAAAATCTTTAAACGTAAATGATTTTTCTTTGTTTGTTATTCGAAATAAAGATAAAAATTTATATTTTGGAAATTACAAAATTCCTTTTAATTTTGATGTAAAAGAAGATGTTAATTTTGATTTGGACAATTTAAATATCATAAATTCAACAATCACATTTGACGATAAACTTGTTAATCAAACAATCAAAGGTAATATTTCAAAAACACATCTTTTGTATAAAAAAAATAAAAAACTTAAACTTGTTTTGGATTCTGAAATCTTTGTAAATAATAAAGCTAAAACCTTTATTAACGTAGATTTGCATACAGCGTTAAATAATTCAAATTGCTTAAAGCCTGAAAATGAACATTGCTATTTAAAAATTCAAAATTTGGATTTAGCGGATTATAAAAATTATGTTTCCTATTTCAATAATGATGTACAAAATATTACGGGAGTTGTAAATGCACTGGTCGAATGCGATAAACAACATTCCTACGTTTTAAAATCTTCTGTTAAAAATTTCAAAACGGATATGAAAAATCCGCTTGATTCCGTTAAATCAAATGGGGACATAACGGTAGATTCCGTTTTTAATTTTAATAATAATAATCTTTATGTTGAAAAAACATCGTTGGCTTCAAAAGATTGGACAATAAATATTACAGGTCAGATTCAAGATTACGCAAAGAACAATCCTCATTTAAATTTGAGTGTTGTTATTCCGTCTGCAAACATAAATTCTTTGTATTGGCTTGCTCCGTCATTTAAGGATGACCCTTTTAATGTTATGCAAAAATTTAAAAAGTACGGTGCTTGGGGTATCGCAAACGGCAAATTGGAAATAAAAGGCAGTGCCGAAAAGCCTGAAATATACGGAAATTTAACCGTGTCTGATGTGTATATCGTAAAAAATAATCCGATAGTACCTCATTGTAAGGTTTTTGCTGAGTTTCTGAAGGATAAAGTAAAGGTATCAACAAGGGTGTTTGCAGGTTATGGAGAATATGTGGACATCAATGGGGTTGCCGTTATGAAGCCTTATGGTGAAGGTGAGTTTGATGTTGTTTCTTCCCCAAATGTTGATTTGGCAACAGCAGAATATATGCTTATTCCGATTCACGAAGTAGTTGGGTTTGACATAGGTCCTGTACCTTATATGACGATTAAGGGTAAAGGCAATATAAACCTTAAAACAAAAGGTACAATACTTGACGGAAACGCATACGGTCAGTTTAATTTTAAAAACACTACCGCAACTTTGCAGGGATTGAATACTGTTTTGGAAAATGCAGACGGCACACTTGATTTCAATGGAAGAGATATGCATTTTTACACAAAAAATGCGTTTGTAAAAAAACAAAAAGTTAAAGTAGATGGAAAAGCTAACCTAAACGGCAATATCGATTTTGATATTACTTCTGCGGCAATTGATATAAAAGATTTGTTTGAAATTTTGCAAACAAGCAGTATCCTTGAAGCCCAAAAGAAAATGGCTGACCCAATAGAAAGCGTAAGCGGAAAAGTTAAAACATCAATTAATCTTACGGGTAAAGTAAAAGATTATGGCGATGTTTTGAAAAAAAATACGCTTTTGTTTAAAGGGGTTATTGAATTAATTGATTGCAAGGGTGCCATAAAGTTTGTTCCTGTCAGTGTGGATAAATTAAAAGGTAAAATTGAATTTAAAAACACAAACTGGAAAACTGTTTTATCGGGTAAAATAGGGACTTCACCCATATCAATAAACGGTCAATCTTCAGCGGGGAAAACTCATATAAAAATTTCTTCAAATGCTCTTAAAACAGATGAATTTTCTGCTATTTGTTTAAAAGATTTGTTTGATATTCAATTTCCTTTTAAAACGGATTCTTTAATCTCTTTTAATGCCGAGTATAATTCCAATAATGATAAATTTGATGCGAATAAAATTAAAGCAAAAGGATTTTTTATTCCGTCCAAAAAAACGCTTACTGATGACAAGTTTAATATCCGTTCGGGTTCGTTTGATTTGAACAAGGGTGATATTTCGTTTAAACATTTTAATGCTAAGTTTTTTGGCTCTGATGTAATTGCTGATGGTAAAATTCATAGTGTTTTTACTCAAGCCACTAATATAAACGGAAGATTTAATATCAGAGAGTTTAATATTTCGTCTTTAAATACCATAAAAAATTCGAAATTGTTGCCGACCTACATTGCTGATACATTAAATGCTTATGAAAATTATCAAGGTGCAGCAAATATTTCATTAACGGTTAAAAATAATTTTGCCAAAGGCAGTGTGGATTTAAGAGATGTTAAATTCAATCATAGTTATTTTAAAACACCTGTGGTAATTGACAGAGGTAGTGTTGTGCTTGACGGACAAAAAGCGTTTTTACGCTCTTTTGTGGCTCAAATTGATGATACACCGGTGTTTTTAAATTTATCGGTATATGATTTGGACAAAAATGCACAGGTACGAGGTTATTTTACAACCAAAATAAGTGAACAGTTTGTTAATAAATATATCAATACTCATTTAACTTATCCCATAAAAACTAAGGGGGATATCACTTTAACTTCTGATGTAAAAGGTTCGTTAAACCGTTTGAGAATTCATCCTAAACTTAAATTGGAGTCAGGTTCAGATATTTATTATATGGGTGCAAATTTAGGCGATGAAAACGAAAGCAGAGAAATTGAAGCGGATATTAACGTAGAAGATAATAATTTGTATATTATAAACGACCTTAAGTATGTTCGTTATATGACTTCACAAAACGATTCTTCATATCCTCTACCTGTTTTGGTGGCAAACGGTGCTGTAAAAGCTGATAAAAACAGTGTTTATGTGAAAAATTTGAATGTGGAAACATTAAATAAAGCAAATATTAAAATATTTAATGTTTTATTTAAAAAATCAGTGCTCAAAAAAGGACTGTTTAATTGCAAATTAAATATCAAAGGTGATGTTAACAATCCTGTTATTCGAGGTTTTATTGATATGGACAACCTTGATATGCCACTTTATGACACTGTTGTAAAAAATATTCTTGTGAAATTTAATGACAAAAATATTGAAATCAAAACAAGCGGAGAAATTTTAAATTCCGATTTTACGGTCTTTGCCGATGTTGTTAACAATTTGCGTCCGCCTTTTGTTATAAACAATCTTGATATCAAGTCACAAAAACTTAAAATAGATACACTGATTGATTATCTAAACGGTATTCCTACACCAAATACGGCTTTGTCCTTTAAGGATAATGAAACTTCCGCTTCAAAATCTTCGTTAAATATCTCTGATTTTCAAATAAAAAAAGGTACGATATTTGCTAAAGAAATTTCTATCAGAAATTTGAATGCGGATAATTTGAATGCGGAATTTTTACTGGGTGACAATCTTGTCTTGCAAATCCCAAAGCTTGAATTCGGTGTTACTACGGGGCAAATGTCAGGCAGTGCCTCTTATGAATTTAATAAAGCCAAGATAAAAGCCAATGTTTCGGCATTTAATGTTGATTCCAACAAAGTGGCTTCTTCTTTCTTTGATTTTAAAGACCAAATATACGGAAGTTCCAACGGAAATATTGTCATCACTACATCAGGAGCAACGGAGGAAGAACGTATTAAAAATATGTCAGGCTATGTTTATTTTGAGATAGCTGACGGAAAAATGCCTAAGTTAGGTTCTGTGGAGTATTTATTAAAAGCAGGAAACCTTATAAAAAGCGGAATTACCGGCACAAGTATCAACAATGTTATCGATTTGATTGCGCCTGTAAAAACAGGGTATTTTGATTCAATTAAGGGACATTTTGCACTTAAAAACGGTGTTGCTCAAAATATAGAGGTTTATTCCAAAGGGGATAATCTTAATATCTATATCAATGGCGAATACGATTTGTTACACCAATATGCCAATATGAGAGTGTTCGGTCGTTTGACAAGACGTGTCGATAATATACTTGGCAAAATCGGGAATGTTTCTTTGAACACGCTTTTGGCTCAAATACCGGGGATAAAACTTGATAACAAAGATAAAATGAAAATTATCAGAGAATTGAATAAAATCCCCGGAGTGGAATTGAGCGATAAGTATTATCGGATTTTTACCGTAAAAATTGACGGTAAAGTCGATGAGGACAAGTATGTTCGTAACTTCCGCTGGATAGAGTGATAAGTCAGTTAATTTTATATGGCAGGTTTTAAAGTTTTTTCAATCTCAAAATTTTTAGCTTTAGAAAAAGCCTTTTTGTCGTATTTAACCGTTATTTCCTGATAATAAAACGGTGTTAAAACCAGTGCGGGAGCGCAAATATGGTAAATCCCTTTTTCGTCTTTCACCATATAATCCTGATTGTAATGCCCTGAAATAACCGCCAATATATTTTCATGCCTTTTTATAATTGCAGCATAATCTGTTTTTTCCAACAAAGAATGTGAATATTTTTCATAAGGTTCAATGTATGGAACATGTTGGAAAATTATAACCTTTTTATTTTTGTTTTTTATAAGAGTTGTATCCAGCCATTTTAATGTTTTTTCCGTAAATGCACCATGCGTACTCGGCATAGCAGAAGATACATTATCCAATACAATTACGGCAATTTCTTTGTCGGGATAAAACACGTATGAATTTTCTTTTTGCGTTTGATATTTGTTTTTTTCTATAACGGCTTGTAAATAATCGGGCTTTGAAATTCCTGAAATTTTGTGAACATCTTGATCACCCATTACAAGATAGTATGGGGAGTGTATTTTTTTTATTTTTTTTAAAAAACCGTATAAGTTGTTTTTTTGTGATTTGTTAATGTTATCACCAAGAAATACAACAAAGTCGTAGTTGTTTTCGTTTACTCTGTCGACAAATCCTTGTAATACTTTTGAGCCTAACGTGTAATTTTTGTGGTTGGGATTTGTTTCCGTACTGTATTGAGTGCCCGAGGCAACGGCAAAAGTGAGCGTTTTTGCCTGACAAATTGCTGCTGATGAAAACAGTAATGATGTTGTTATTAATAAATTAAATAATTTTTTTCTGAACATAAATACAGTATAGCAACAAAAGATTTAAAGTTGTCAACATTGTTTTGTAAACCTGAATTTTTATGCTTTTTGCTCGTATTTATGTTTGTGTTTTTCGTGTTCCGTGTGTGTACCTGCTTCATAACCGCAAATTTGGAAAATTGCGGGGAGAGCTACGGAAATAAAACTTTGAATACTTCTTCCTATAGGAGTTAAAGCTGCCACTGTAAGTAAATCGTCTACGTGAATTCCAAAATCTTTAAATGATACATGCCTGCCGTCATCTTCTTTAAAAATAACTTTATTTATTTTTGATGCAAACCAGTTTCCGCCTGTTACCCCTATTCCTACACCCATAATTGCCGTAAGACCGCTTAATAAAATTTCTTTAGAAGGGGCAAAGTTTCTTTTTTCTATTGCATTACTAGCAATGCCAACAATGGTTATAGGTGCAACTATATTGCCGAAAAATTGATGAATACCTTCTTGAAGTTTTGCTTTGCGGTTTTCTTTGTCTGTTAGTAAACCACCTGTCAAGCCACCTATAACAGCGGAAGTTGCAAGACCCATTACTTTAAACATATTATGAAAATCTACATTTAAAAGGTCTTTGAGTTTAAAATTACCTTTTTTTACACTTTTAGCCAGTATAAACATATATGCAAGCGTAGTTAAAGCGCTGCCTGTAATTGTTGCTGCTTTTACTTTTGTTTCGTGATTTTTATCCTGCGATTTAAAAGCCTGTGTGTTATTCACAGGTTTCGAGGATATTGGGTATTTGGGTTGTTTTATAGGTATTGTATCAAGTAGTGATGTCATTTTTATGATTCCGAAATCTATATTTATTGTAAACCCGTGAAGAAATTTTTTTGCGCTTTTGTTAATTTATTTTGCTTTTTTGTTAGAATAATCCTTGAAAGAGGTTGTTTAAATATAATAAAATTACTTCTTTGTAATTGTTAAGTAAGACCAATTAACAGTTGTTTAATAAAAAACAGGAATCGGGTGTTAGTAAAAATATGAGATTAGATAAATTTTTAAAAGTTTCAAGGTTAATAAAAAGACGTACGGTGGCAAATGAAGTATCGGAACAGGGGCGTGTGCTTGTTAACGGCAATCTTGCAAAACCTTCAAAACAACTAAAAGAAGGGGATGTTATTACCATAGAACATTTTAATAAGTCCGTAAGTGTAAAGGTTGTCAAAGTTCCGACCGGAAATGTTTCTGTTCAGGAGGCTTCATTATTGTATGAAGAAATAAAATAATATTGCCTTTTGTAAAATCAAATTTTAAAATAAAACTAATTAGTATTAAAAGGAGTAATAAAATGAAAAAGTTTATAGCAGTAAGCTTTGTAATAGCTGGTTTGCTAGGTGCGATGAATTTAAGTGCAAATGCAGAAATTAATAAGACTTTAAAAACTAATATTCAAGCTATCAGGATACCTGCCGGTACAACAATGAAACTGGAAATACTAGAGCCTGTATCAACTGCAGTTGGTAGTGTAGGTGATGAGTTTTCAGCAATGATGAAAGAAGATAAGATTGTAAACGGTAAAATAGCTCTTCCTGCCGGTTCTATAATCAGAGGTACTATCAATAGAATTGTGCCGAACAAAAGACTTTCAAGAAGTGCTGTTATGTATTTTAATTTTGACCATGTAGTTACTCCTACGGGCAGACAAATACCTGTTGGTGCAGGTCTGTATAACTATCGGGAATTGACTCTTGACGGTGGCGTTTATCAAGGCGGAAATTACGGTTATGCGTTGCAGCAAAATTGGAAAACTTCAAAAAACATTTTAAGTAAAACCATTGATTGGGGCAAAGGCACAGGTGACAATATGCAATACGTATGTGTTCCTATTGGTGCTGTTGGCGGTGTTTTTGGCGGTGCCGGTTATTATGCAGGCATGGCTGTTGCCGACCTTTTCAAAAAAGGTAACAATGTAAACTGGGCACAGGGCAAACAGTTTGAAATTATGTTGGTTCAGCCGTTAGATATACCTTTGCACTAATATGAATATTATTGATTGTTTTAAAATATTTAAACTTGTACTTGATACGGAAAATGAATCCGCTGTTGGAGCGTGGCTTGTTAATAATTCCAAAACCTTGTCCGTTGCGGAGTCATGTACAGGTGGTTTGCTCAGTTCTTTGATGACTGATGTGTCGGGTAGTTCGGCATATATAAAGGCGAATTTTGTTACCTATGCCAATGAGGCTAAAGAACAATATTTAAATGTACAATCTGATACTTTGGCAAAATACGGAGCCGTAAGTGTCCAAACGGCAGAAGAAATGGTGCATGGTTTGCTTAAAAACACAGGTTCTGATTATGCGATTGCAACAACCGGTATTGCGGGACCTACCGGCGGTACTAAAGAAAAACCTGTCGGGCTTGTGTATATCGGTGTAGGAAAATCAGATTCAGTAAGGGTTGTTAAATATAACGTAAACCCTAAATATCCAAGATTGCTTATCAAATATATGTTTGCCAAAAAGTCGGTTGCATGTCTTAATGAATTTATAAAGGAAGTTGAATAATGAAAACAGTTACTCTTATACCGGGGGATGGTATCGGACCGGAAATTGCTAATGCGGTACAAAAAATTATTGAATCAGCAGGCGTGCAAATTGACTGGGATGTTCAAAATGCAGGTGCCGATGTTGCAGAGGTTGAAGGTTTGCCTTTGCCTCAAAGAGTAATTGATTCCATAAGGAAGAATAAAGTTGCCTTAAAAGCTCCCGTGACAACTCCGATTGGAAAAGGTTTCAGAAGTGTAAATGTGGCACTGAGAAAAGAGCTTGACCTATATGCAAACATTCGCCCCTGTAAAAATATAAAAGGTATAAAAACCCCCTTTGACAATGTAGACCTTGTCGTTGTCAGAGAGAATACAGAAGATTTGTATGCGGGTATAGAAAGGCAAATTGATGCGGATTCGGCTGAATCCATAAAAATTATCACAAGAAAAGCTTCAACAAGAATTGCAAAGTATGCTTTTGACTATGCGATTAAGAACGGAAGAAAAACTGTTCATGCCGTAACAAAAGCCAATATTTGTAAATTGTCTGACGGTTTGTTTTTGGATTGTGTCAGAGAAGTTGCAAAAGAGTATCCGCAAATTAATTACAAAGAAATTTTGGTGGACAACCTTTGTATGCAGCTTGTACAAAAGCCTTGTCAATTTGATGTTTTGGTGTTGCCAAACCTGTATGGAGATATTGTTTCTGATTTAACGGCGGGATTAATAGGCGGTTTGGGAGTTGCACAAGGAGCAAATATCGGAACGGAATGTGCGGTGTTTGAGCCTGTACATGGCTCTGCCCCTGATATTAAAGGTCAAAACAAAGCAAATCCTACGGCATTATTGTTATGTGCCATAAATATGTTAAAATACATAGGTGAAGAATCAGCAGCGGTAAAAATAGAAAAAGCATTGTATAATGTGATTGAAGAAGGTAAAGTTCTTACGGCTGACTTGGGTGGCAACGCAACAACAGATGAATATACCGCAGAAATTATAAGACAAATGGGTAATTAATGTGAACAAACTTGTATTGTCCTCAGAAGAATTAAGAGAGTTTTCTAAAAGCATAGAAGGCTGGTTGCCTCAGGATGAAGCTAATATGCTTTTTGATACGGTTTCTTCTTTAAAAGATATCGGATGTATTGTAGAAATCGGCTCTTGGTGTGGAAAATCTCTTGTTAATATAACTGCTGCAGCATTGAAAATAAATTTTAAAAACAAAATATACAGTATAGACCCGTTTTTAACATCTAAAGACGAGCCGAACGAAAAATACGAAACTTTTGTTCACAACCTTAAAACCTGCGGTTTGTCGGAGAGAATTGAACATATTAAAGAAAAATCACAAATAGTCGGCTTGCATTTTGAGGATAAAATCGAGTTTATTTTTATAGACGGTTTTCACAAATACGAGGCTGTTACTCGAGATTTTGAACTTTTTTCGTCACGAGTCGTTGAAAACGGTTATGTGGCAATTCACGATATTTTTTCTTACTATGGGCCGGCTAAACTTGTTTGTGATGTGCTGGAAAATAATAACAAGTTTAAGTATGTAAAACATACGGGCAACCTTTTTATCTGTCAAAAAGTTACTGCATTAACCCATACCGATATTGAAAACAATAAAAAGATGCTTGAATTTATGGAAAATTATATTTCTCAAAATTACGACAGAATGGTTAAATAAAATCCTTCTTAATAATTATTTACAAATCCTGTAAACCCAACGATACTGCCTAATAGCATGGCGTGGCGAACCTCGAGGAGTCTTAAGTTTTTTCCCTACGTGCCGATAATTACACCAAGTGAAGTTTATAAAATACAGAAAGGTGTATGTGTATGGTAGAAAAAGTACAAGGTAAAAATGTTCCTGAATTATCCGAACAATCAACGGCATCTATTGATAAATATCAAGAGTCGATAAATGCTAAATTTAAAAACATTAATATTCACACGTATGATGCAAATGGCACTGGTGTAATAGAGCAACCAGAACTTGAAAAAGCAATGGATGATTTTCAATCAAATAAATCAGGAAATTATACAAATCACAGGTGGGAGGCTATAGCCAAAGGTTACCAAACAACCAATAATCCGAATTTTTTGTATGACCCAAAAACTAAAAAACACTTTATTATCGATGCAAATGGTGAATTGTTGGAAGCCAAAGATGTTTCTTGGGTTGGCAAGGACGGTTCTTATGCAAAACGAATGGAAGGTAATAACGGCACTCAAAAGTATGTTGGGTATGACAAGTCTTCTTATCCGAAAGAAATGAAGGCTTATGATGCCAGCGGTAAAAAACTTGTCGGAAATGCTAAAGATTCAGCGGCAGGACTTGGTTTGCGTTCAACATTTGCATCTGATTCACAGGGTATTTATTATGATGAAGCAACCAAAATACACTATCAATGGGACGATAAATCAAAAACCTTTAAAGCAATGAAAGGTGTAGGTATGGTTTCAGCAGACGGTCGTACTTTTGATAACAAAGGACAAGACGGAAATGCAACTTTACATAAAGATGGGTCTGTAGAAATAAAGGAAGCTAATTATACTTCAACATTAAAATATAATAATAAGGGTGAAATTATATCCGATATAACCAGATATACTGATGGCTCTAAATTTGTGCGTGAAACTAACAAATTTGGTCAAACAATTGTATACAGGATTGATGAAAATGGTAAATCCGATAAAAATGAGAGTTACACGTTTTATCCCGATGGACACATAAAAACAGAAACTTATTATAAGAATAATTATAAATATTTAACTACCCTTCGTCAGGACGGTTCTGTTTCAAGTACAAAAACATTTGATTTAGACGGAAATTTATGTGCAGAACAACGTTTCCATAATGGAAAACAAGTTTATGACTATTTTGCTAAATATTATACAGGCGATGATGGTAAATATGTATTGGGTGAATCACAAGAAACTAAATATGATTCACAAGGTAATGTGATTTATGAAAAGAACATCAGTAAAGGTACGTCGTATACCAGAAGATATGTTTCAAATGGTATAATTACATATGGTCACAGCGATGACGGCGATTGGAGCCAGACTATTACATATGGAAAAAATGATACGCAGATTATTAAAGAAAGCAATGGTCAAATATTTTATATACAATACATTTATAAAGATAATGGTGGAACTGAAGAAAAACATTTAACCAAAGAAGAATATGATGCACTTCAAAAATAAATATTCCGTTTTGTAACACTCACACATAATGACAGCGGGTTCAAAATCCCGCTGTTTTTGTGTATGTATTGTTAAACTCTGTCGTAAATTTCTATGGAATATCCGTTTGCAATTTCTTCACGTGCCACAACTTTTACGCTTGGCATGTGTTGAGAAAGAACAACACTTGTAACCTGACGAATTTCCATAGGTACTATAACAACTATTTCATCCGCATTGATTTTTTGTTGGTCAATTGATGCATAAATGTTATTTACAATTGCTTTTATCTTGTTGTTATCAATACGTATAACGGTATTTTTGCCGGAAACTTTTCCCAAGAGGTATTTTACGGATTCTTCGGATAATTCAAATGCCCGTATAAGATTGTTTTCATCCGCAATGCCTTTGGATATTTGGCGAGAAAGCGAATGTCTTACTCTGCTTAAAAGGTCTTCTTTTGTTTCTTCGTCAGCAAAATCGTTTATTTTTTCAAAGATATAAACAATGTCTTTTATTGAAACCCGTTCTTTTATAAGGCTTGTTAATATGTATTTTAATTCTGCAACGGAAACAAAATCCGGAATAATATTTTCTATAAGATACATGTTATTTTCGCTTACAATTTCAATGTAATTGTTTATGTCGTTGTAATCAAAAATTTCATCCACGTTTTTAATACAAATGTATTCTAAAATACGTGCAATAACCTGTGAAGAATCATACCCCTCCGCCCAAAAATCTTTTGTTTTTTCAGACGGAATCCAGTATACAACTTTGCCTGTGATAGGGTCGTTGTCTTTAATCATGTCTTTTGTCGGTTTGTCTATGTTCAAATCATCTTTAAAAAACATATAGTAGCCGTTAAATACACAGCCTTTTGCCGCACAAACTCCCCTTACATCAATTTGAAATTCGTTTGCCTGCAATGTTTCATCGTTTTCAAACCTGATTTTTGGAATGACATATCCGAGTTCGTCAACAAGGTTTTGTCTTACCCTGACGGTTTCCGCAACAAGCTGTGCATCTGTGTCGGGATTAACAAGCTCTATGTTTTCTTCGCTAAGACGTATTTTTATTTTATCTTCGCCGATTTTATCAAGCATTATTTCAGGTGAAATAGTAGCTTGAAGTTGTTTTTTTAATTCCTTCAATTCTTCAATGGTTCTATACATTTCATTGTTAAGTTCTTGACGTTGAGTTTCGTTTGTTTCGTCAATCAATGATTTAATGTTATTAATTTTTTTTCTTTTTTCTCTGATTTTGTTTTGAATTTCTATACATAGTTCATAAGGTTCGTTTTGTGAGGAAATCATTTTTTGCATTTGAGAACGATAGCCGAAAAGGTTTTCGTCATCATCTTCTTCGGTATCGGGAATGTTGTCACATTCTTTGACAAAAATACAGTTGTAATTATATCCTTCATCAGCTTCGACTTCGTGCATTGTGTACAGTTCCCAGCCTAAAGAGGACATTTCATTGAGTAAAGATTCCATTTGAAACGTGTCATCACTCGGTACAGCTTTAATACAATATTGCATTTTAGTTGATTTCATATTTATATAATTCCCCGTTTTACTATTTTTTAATCAGATTATAAGAAAATATTATACATTTCCCGTAGAGCTGTTTCTATCGTCTTCAAGTTGTTTTATGTCGACATTGTATTCGGGTTGTTCTTGGTATGCGGTTGCATCTTGAATATCTATATCAATATTAACATCCCCGTCAACCATTTCAATTTCTTCTTTTTTGAAGTTTTTGATTTTTCCGTCTTCTGTTTTAACGGAAATTTCATTACTTAAGAAATTGAGAGAACAAACTCTGCCAAGACCGTCAGGAGTCATTACGCCTGAGCCTATGGGCGGCATGTCTTTTGCTGCATCAATATAGTTTTTGTACTCGTAATTTAAACAGCATAAAAGTCTTCCGCACGTGCCCGAGATTTTCCCCGGAGTAATCGGCATTCCTTGGTCTTTTGCCAGTTTAATGTTTATTGAATCAAATTTTCTTAAAAAAGTGCAGCAGCAAAAAGGTCTTCCGCACAAGCCGTTGCCTTCTAAAAGTGAAGTTTCATCTCTTACCCCAATATGTCGAAGGTCGATTCTTACTCTTTTAAAAGTTTGGGTAAGGTCTTTTAATAACCCTCTAAAGTCTACACGCTCGGGCGCTGTGTAATAAAAAGTGATTTTTCTTCTGTCAAAAGTGTATTTTGTTTGCACAAGATTCATTTGCAGATTGTGTTGTGCAACAAGCTCTTTACAAGTCTTAAAAGCTTCACCTTCAGCTATTTTAATTTCTTCCAGTGTTTCCAAATCTCTTTGACCCAGCACTCTTATTAAAGGCAGAGCAGGGGGCATTTTGCCTTCCCAAGCTTTTGCTATTAATGGGTTTACTGTAAAAACTTTTGCAACTTCTTCACCTTTTTCTGTTCTTACAAGTACAAGCTGTCCGTGTTCAACATGGGCGGATTCGGGTATTTGTAAAGGGTGAAAAGTGTTTTTTATTAAATTAACTGCGTATTTTATCATTTTTGTTTTCCATAAATCTTTAGTTTATTTTAGCATAAAATACTTAAAATTGATTCTGTGTTATGTTTGTTATAATATTTTTCTACGAATGTCCGAGGTTGTATTGCTTTTGATAATCGAAAGTGACCCCTTGGAATTGTTAGCGGAGCCGAATTTAATTTGTATAAATCGGAAGTTAATTATACCGTTTCAACAATAGTTAGAATAACTTGAATATAAAAAAATAAGGATAGGGAATATAAAATGAAAACATTTTCTAAAATGAAAACTCATTATAACGAAGATTTAACGATTCAAGATATTGATAAAGAGGTTACTTTGGCAGGCTGGGTGTCAGCAGTACGTGACCTTGGCGGTATTATTTTTGTTGAATTGAGAGATAAAAGCGGTTTCTTTCAAGTTGTTGCAGACCCTCAAATAAACCCTGATGTGCATGCCGTATTTTCTAAATTAAAAGATGAATATGTTATTCAGGTTTCGGGTAAAATCTCTAAAAGACCGCAAGAAACTTATAATCCCGATTTAGCAACAGGCGAAATTGAAATGTATCCTCAGTCAGTAAAAATCTTTTCCGAAGCTAAATTGCTTCCGTTTGAACTGGCTTCTGACGATACGAAAGAAGATATCCGCTTAAAATACAGATATTTGGATATCCGCCGTCCTCAAATGTACGGCAACTTAAAGTTAAGACACAATATTGTTACCGCAATCAGAAATTATCTTAACAATGCACAGTTTATGGAAGTGGAAACACCTATTCTTATTAACACAACACCCGAAGGCGCAAGAGATTATCTTGTTCCCAGTCGTGTGCAAGAAGGCAAATTTTATGCATTGCCTCAATCACCTCAAATTTTTAAACAACTTTTGATGGTTGGCGGAATTGAAAAATATTATCAAATTGCAAAATGTTTTCGTGACGAAGACTTGAGAGCAGACAGACAACCCGAATTTACTCAAGTCGACTTGGAAATGTCTTTTGCAACTCAAGACGATGTTATTGAATTGACGGAAGGTTTGGTTGAATCTGCGTTTAAAGCGGCAGGTGTTGAAGTTAAACCACCGTTTACAAGAATTACTTGGCAAGAGGCAATGGACAGATTCGGTTCCGACAAGCCTGATACACGTTTTGGCTTGGAGTTGTTTGATATTTCCGACATTATGATGGAATCAACATTTGAACCCGTTAAAGAAACTCTTAAAAACGGCGGTATTGCAAAAGCAATAAAAATCCCCGGTATTGCCGGATATTCAAGAAAAGAAATGGATGATGTCCGCTCAACCGCAATTTCCTTTGGTGCTAAGGGTATTGCGTGGATTACTTATATGGAAGACGGCACCGTTAAATCTCCTATTTTGAAATTCTTAACGGAAGAACAAATTGAAAAATTGAGAGTTAAAGCTGATGCCAAAGCGGGCGATATTGTATTCTTTGTTGCTGATGACAAGAAAACAACCTACGATGTTATGGGCAGATTCAGACTTTTCTTTGGCGAAAAATTGAACCTCATAGACAAAGAAAAACACGCTTTGCTATGGGTTGTTGACTTCCCGATGTTTGAGTACAGCAAAGAATTTGACAGAGTAATGGCAATGCACCATCCGTTTACTTCGCCAAACCTTGAAGATGTAGACAAAATGAAAGATGAACCGATGAATGTGCGTTCGGTTGCTTACGATATTGTTTATAACGGTACGGAGCTTGGTGGCGGTTCTGTCAGAATCCATTCACCAGAAGTTCAAAGAAAAGTGTTTGAAGCTCTTGGATTTACGGAAGAAGAAGTTCAACAAAAATTTGGATTTATGCTTCAAGCATTCCAATACGGAACACCACCGCATGCAGGTTTGGCAATCGGTTTGGACAGACTTGTTGCATTGCTGACCAATAATACTTCTATCAGAGAAGTAATTGCGTTCCCGAAAAATTCAGGTGCAAAATGCTTGATGACAGATGCTCCGACTTATGCTTCGGAAGAACAGTTGATGGAATTGCACTTACGTTCAACGGTAAAAAGAAATGACCACCATAATGGATAATTTAACGGAAAAAACTTTGACATCAAAAACCGCCTATAACGGGCGGATTTTTGATATAACATACGACGACATTGAACTGCCTGACGGTAAAAAAAGTCACAGAGAAATTATTCGCCACCCCGGTGGGGTTGTTATTTGTGCACAAAAATCTGATGGTAATATTCTTCTTGTAAAACAGTATCGCTATGCAGTGCAGTCTGTTCAAACAGAACTTCCGGCAGGCAGATTGGAAAAAGGCGAAGACCCTTTGTTTGCCGCACAACGTGAGTTGAGAGAAGAAACAGGATATGTTGCAAAAAATTGGGAATCTTTAGGGTATATTTTTACAACATTTGGAATTTGTGACGAAAAGTTGTATCTTTTTAAGGCTACAGACCTTTCTTTTGTTGCGCAAGACCTTGATGAGGGAGAGTTTTTACACAGTTTTGAACTTCCCCTTAATGAAGTGTACAATCTTGTAAAAAATGGTACAATTAATGATGCAAAGACAATTTGTGCATTAATGCGGGCTTTTAAATTATGATAAAACTATTGGTTCTTGATATTGACGGAACTATATTCAAAAAAGACTATACGGCAACTGACAGGGTAAAACGTACCCTCAAAGCTTTGTCTGATGACGGAATCAAAGTTATTTTGTGTACGGGTAGAATGTATGCCGCAACAAAATCTATTGCGCAGGAACTCGGACTTTGCACTCCTGTTATTTGTTATCAAGGCGGGTTAGTAAAGAATTTTTATCACGATGATACTACACTTCTTGAAAAAACAATGGATACGGCGCTTGCTCGTGATGTTGTAAACGAATTGAAACAGCGAAAAATATTTTTTAATTTGTACATCAATGACGTGCTTATGGTGGAAGAAGATAATCACCTAATAAGACAATATGTTGATGCTAGAAATATTGCGTATAAAGTTATAGGAAATTGTGATAATCTTGACTTGACGGGATTGAACAAAATTCTTGCAATTGATGATAATACGCAATTGATAGAAGATTTGCAAAAAGAAATGGCAAAACGATATGAAAACAAACTTTATGTAGTGCGCTCAACACCTCGTTTTTGCGAATTTTCCTGTCTTGATGCAACAAAAGGTAATGCGGTAAGGTTTTTGGCACAGCAGTTTGGGTTTAAACAGGAAGAAATTATGGCTTGCGGTGATCAGGATAATGATATCGAAATGCTGCGAGCCGCAGGTGTTAAGGTTGCAATGGGTAACGCTTCGGAAGGATTGAAAGCAATAGCGGATTATGTAACGGAAACCGTTGATAATGACGGTGTTCCTTGTGCGGTTGCAAAATTTATAGGAGAAAAATATGCAATATAGAATAGGTCAGGGCTTTGATTTACACCAGTTTGCGGAAGATAGGGATTTGATATTGGGTGGCGTTAAAATCCCGCATAATAAAGGGTTGTTGGGACATTCCGATGCAGATGCATTGTGCCATGCAATTATTGATGCTTTATTAGGGGCTTTGTCGCTGGGTGATATCGGACAGCATTTTCCCGACAATGACCCGAAATATTACGGTTGTGACAGCACCGAACTTTTGGCTCAAACGCTTTATCTCGTTGTGAAAGAAGGTTATAAAATTAACAATATTGATACCACAATTAAAACGCAACAGCCAAGATTGGGTCCATTTGTTGAAGAAATAAAAACAAATATTGCAAATATTTTAAATTTGGAAGACAATCAAGTTTCAGTAAAGGCAAAATCAATGGAATGGATGGGACCAATAGGTGAAGGTAAATGTCTTGCCGTAGATGCGGTTGTTTTGTTGGAACAAATTGAAGTGTAAGGAATTTGTTTTAGGAGCTGTACTAACATGCATAGTTGTCTTAAATTCTGAATAGTAAGTATGCAATTTTTTGCACCAAAAATTGACCAACTTGCATAGTCAGTTAGAGTCTGATTATTGCAATATTTAGGTGATTTGTTGCACTTAACTCTTTAGGATTATCGGTATTCTTTGCCAAACGCTGTTGTTTTTTACTGCCCTGAGTTGCTTAAAATTCGAGTAAAAATGCACCTGCCTATTTCTGATATATCGCTTACTCACCCAGTGTTCTTCTTGTGGCACGAGGGAAAAGTCGTTGTAAATAATTAACTGCTTTTGCGTATTTTTCGTAAACCCAATCAGTGACTTTATATGCATCATCTTCAACAGGTTGAGTTTCATAGGCTTTGTAATTTTGGCTCATAGGAATATAATTGCTAAAATTATTTTTAAATTCTTGAGCCATTTTTATTTCTTTGGGGTCTGTTAAAAGCCCTTTTTCATATTTCTCCACAAGCATTTCCTGCCATTTGTGTCGGGCTTCGTGTTCTAAAGTGCTTATTGTGCAAGGGCGTATCAGACCTTTACGAATAGGCTTTACATTTATATAGATTGTATCTTCTTTGGGTCGGTAATAACCGCTGCTACGGTCTTTAAGTTCAGTAAGTTTAAATCCGGTGGTTTGTGGTATTCCCTGATTTGCATAGGCTTGTGTTTTTACTGCTTTTATCCAATTTATCGGACTTTTAAACATTGCATAAAAATACGGATTGGAGGTAGCTTCATCCAACTCCTGTTGTGTTACTCCGAATCCTTTAGTTTCCGTTATGGTGTTTACCGTGTCGGGTGTGCCTGTAGAACGTTGGTAAATTTCTTTAGTCTTTTTCCCGTTAACAATTTCGGTCAGGCGTGATTCATCAGTAAAACCGTCTGAAGCCTTTCCTGTAGGGGTAATTCTTGAGGCAAAACTTTTGGTAACTGTTTTGCTCGGTGCGTGGATATCTACAACAGTATCTGAATTTTCTAAAATGTCCAATGTTTTTCGGTCGTAGCGCAGAGTGTTTTTGCTTACACCATAATTTTCAAAGGCATAAGGGTCAATTTTTTCCATGTACATTGCAGTGTCTCGTGTTCTAGTTTTGGGTTTTATCCAAGTGAAGTCACTTAAAGTCCCTATATTACTGTCAGAGTTTGCTCTTATAATCCGTACGGCCTTGCCTTCCGCATTCAAATAGCGGTGTATAGTTTGCTTTTTGCCTGATATATGCTCTATAATACAGGTCGTTTTACTTGCCGCACCTGCAGGCATATTTGGCACAACTTGTCCCGTTATTTTGGAAACAAGTCTGTAGCCTCCTTTATTAAATAAATTTGATACCGTTGTTGCACTAATTGCCATGCAAAATAAACCTTATAAGCTAACCTTATATATATAAAGTTAATTTGCGATAAAAAATTGCCATATTGACTTGTAAAAACTGATTTTATCCGTTAATTTGAATCATTTTGTCTATAGCCGATACAGCTTTTTTAGCAATTTCGGGGTCAACGGTAATTTCGTTTTCCTCAGTTTCCAAAACGTGAAGAATGTCTTCAAGCGTGTTCCATTTCATATTAGGGCATACAGCTCTTTGGCTTACAAGAATAAATTCTTTGTCGGGGCAGTCACGTTTTAGGCGGTCAACTACACCTTTTTCCGTTACGATAATAAATTCTTTTTTGTCTGATGCTTTTGCTTCTTTAATAATAGCGGTAGTTGAACCGATAAAATCCGCCAATTTTGTTACTTCTTTGTGACATTCGGGGTGAGCAAGCACCATTGCATCAGGGTAAACTTTTTTCTTTTCAATAATGTCTTCAGGTTTAATCCTCAAATGTGTAGGGCAATAACCGGGGTAGGTAATTACTTTTACATCGGGGAGCATATTTGCAACATGTGTACCAAGGTAGGTATCGGGCGCAAAAAGAACTTCTTTTACACCCATAGCTTTTACGATATTGACGGCATTTGCGCTGGTACAGCATACATCACATTCTGACTTAACTTCGGCAGTTGAATTGACATAACAAACAACAGGGATATTAGGGTTTTTAATTTTAAATTCTCTTAATTGCTGCAAATTAATCATATCAGCCATTAAACAGCCTGAATTCATATTTGGTAATAAAACTTTTTTATCGGGGGAGAGAATTTTTGCGGTTTCTGCCATAAAGTATACCCCTGCAAAAACAATTATGTCCGCATCGGTTTTTGCCGCTTGTTGGCTTAGATATAATGAATCTCCCGTAAAATCCGCAACTTCATCAATTTCAATATTTTGATAAGTATGTGCAAGAATGATTGCGTTTTTTTCTTTTTTTAATTTGTTAATTTTTTCTATTGTTTCGTTGTGTGACATTTTTATTACCTGATATTATTTAACGCTTTTTAAAATTTCGATTAACCCGTTCATTAAGAATTCGCAAGACATAGCCGCCAAAAGAATACCGACTATCCTGTTAATCACGCTTACCCCTGTTTTGCCGAGTATTTGGCTGACTTTTGATGCAAACTTTAATATTAACCAGCAAACTACAAGGTTAAGTGCCAGTGCCGCAATTATTAATGAACGCTCTAACGGCATACCTTGTGCACTTTTCATACATATAGTTAGCATTGTAATAGTTGCCGGACCTGATAACAAAGGTATTGCCAAAGGGAATACTGATATATCTGTTCTTTTTAATGATTCTTTTCTTTCTTCTTTGTTTTCGTTATTCATTGCCGGTTCGGGGTTTCCGAGAACCAAGTCAATAGCCATTATTAAAAGCAAAATACCGCCGGCTATTTTTAATGCCGTCAGGCTGATGTCAAGCAAATGCAATACAACAGTGCCTGTGTATGCAAAAAATAGCAAAATGAAAAACGCAATAACAATTGCTTTGTTCATCATTATGTTGCGCCATTGTTTTTTGGAGTTTGCCGTTAACGCTATAAATACGGGGGCTAAACCTATCCCGTCAAGAGTGACGAACAGTTTTGAAAAATATCCTAAAAAAGAATGTAGGTGTTCTAACATTTTATTCCTCTCTTATTGTAAGAAGTGTCTTTATTATACTAAAAACATATTGCATTGTATTATTTTTACCAACAAGAACCTACGGAACCCGCTGCGCATATTTTACCGTCAGGCCAAGTCGCATATTCCAGTTCCGCATGTTTAAAGTTGGCATTTGTTATATTCGCTTTTAACAGAGATACTTCTTCCAAGTCTGCTTTTTCAAAGTTTGCTCCTTTAAGGTTTGCACCTTCAAATGTTGAATCCTCTAAATCGGCTTTGTGAAAATTTGCACCCTCTAAATTGGCACCTGTGAAGTTAGCTTTCTCGATGTCAGCGTCTTTAAAATTTGCGTTTTTTAAATTTGCATTGCTAAAGTTTGCTTTTCTTAAATTTGCTTTTTCAAAATTGACGTTTTCAAGATTCATGCCTGAAAAATTTCTTTGAGTTAAATCAAGGTTTGAACAATCCTTTGACAATTCCGTGTTGTTTGCAAATGCACTGTATGTAAAAGATAGTGTAATAAAAATAATAAGGCATATTATTAATTTGTTTTGCATTGTTAAATATTCTCCTTTGTTTTTGAATCTGTATTTTTTGAGCGTTCTTCAAAAATTTTGCCAACGTATTTTGAAACAGATATAGAAAACGCAACTCTGTTTTCTGTATCATTTGGGATTATAACTGCAGTTGTAATTGAGGTTGTAGGCTCAGGTCTGATTTTTAAACCCGCCGCCAACACACCCCAAGATTCATCACCGGATATGTAATCAACAGCAACCCTTAATTTGTTTGGAATAATTGTTTGGTCAATACCTATCATTGCTCTTGTTAAAGAAGGCATTTCTCCTTTTCCCCCAACCAAACCTCCTGCTGTTATTGTTGTTTTTGTTTTTTTGCAAAGGTATGAACCGTGTGCATATATCATACTGTCGGGGTTTTGTCCTTCTGTTAACGAGGGGCTGATTGTGCCGCCCATTGTGAACCTGAATCCTTTTTTTATTTTGAATACTTTTTTTGCTGCTATATTTAATTTTACCGATGTATTGTAATCGGTAATGTTTGTACCTGCGCCAACGGACATTTCTGTATCTTTCCCTGTACCTATTATGAATTGTGGAGTTAATGACGTATATCCGTTGCTAAAAGGACTGAATTTGTTAGATTGTTTTAGTATAACTTCACCCAAAGGCAAAACATCGGAAGATGGCACTGTGATAATAGTTTGTTGTGCAAATACGGGGCTGAATGTTGATATTATGAATGTGACTAATAATAAGTATTTTAATTTGTTCATCAGATGATTTTGCATAAAAAAAGTATCTCTAATGAGATACTTAAAATAACCTTTCGATTATTATTATAAAAATTTTTTTTGTTATTTGCAATAGAATGTAATGAATTATTTAGCAAAAATTTGACTAAATAATTTAAATCGGTTGCGAGTTGTAATTTTAAACAAAAAGGCATAAAAAAAACGAGGGGTTTTGTAAAATTGCTTGATGCAATTACTTACATCCCAACCCTCGTAAGGTTTTTACACTAGCCGAAACATTAATAACAAGTTTATTATATCATTTATTTTAGTTTTTGCAAATATATCTTATGCATATATTGAAAATTGTTTCTGTTTCTTAACATCTGTTTGTTATATCAACGTAGAATTATCAAAAACTATGATAAATTTGTCTGAGGCGGCTTCGCTTGTAGAAGTGTAACGAAGTGCGAACGACGCCAAGTCTAGCATTTTGCACTCTGCCGAAAAAATGATTAAATATCATTTTTGAGAGGGGTGACCCCATGCTCTTGTTGCCTGTGCCGAACTTGTTGATAAGAATGAACTTGTTTTTTGCACAGGTT
>CAMEWS010000004.1 GCA_945946765.1 uncultured Clostridia bacterium | reverse complement strand
GCGTCATTCGCACTCCGTTACACTTCTACAAGCGAAGCCGCCTCAGACAAATTTAATAAAGAAACAAAAATGATATTAAAAGAATTTTCTGATTTTTTAAAAACAAATGAACAAAAACCATCAGTTTCACTTTTGTTTGTATGGTTAAAACAAAAGATAGAAACCCCTGCAAAAAGCAATGTAGACAAAATTTTACAAAAAGAAATTTATATTGCAAAAAACAAAGTGGGACACAATCTTTTTATAGGAAAATCTCCTTCAGGTAGAAATTTAATGCAAAGTTTGTACAATTTTGCATTGAGTTTTGAACAGCAAAAAATGGCACGTTGGTTACATGACAAAAAAGCTAATGATTTTAAAAACTGTAAAGAATAGTTAAAAATAAAGCATGGAGCAGGTTTTAAAAATAACCATGCTTTTTATTTGTAATATCATGATTCCTTTGGCTGTAGATAACCTGTTCAAAGCCTTATTTTTCTTGTTCAAAACTTGTTTAAAAATAAGGAGTATTGAACAGGCAATTTATAAATAAAAAATTTTTTAAAATGTTTTGAACATTTTTGAACAACATTTCTACAGTTTTTTGACAGAATTTTGAACAAGTAAAAGCAATAATACAAAAGACTTTCAGATAGTTTTGAACAGATTTTTTTTTGCTTATTATTATTATTATTATTTTATATAATTATATTTATATATTAATAAATAATATAAAGAATAAAAACTTTCAGAAAAAATAAAAAACAAAGAAATCGTTTTTGTTTTATAATTAAATAAAATAAAAAAGTTACCGTCGGGAGTATTAAAAAATGTCGAATATGGAATTTATTATAGATAAAGAATCTCTGCTTACTAATTTAAAAGTAGTGGAAAAAACTACAGTAGCAAGAGGAATTCAACCTGTACTTGCCAATATTTTAATTAATGCACAAAGCGATAATTACATTACTTTTTCAGCAACCGATTTGGATATAAATGTTGTTTCAAAAACAATTGCTTCCGTAAAAACTTCAGGAAAAATTACACTCCCTGCAAAAAAACTTTCTGAAATTGTTTCTCGTTTAAGCAACAAACCTGTTGAATTTTTATTAAATGAAGAAACAAATGTTGTTACCATTTCTTGTGGTAATTCTAAATTTGAATTGATTGGTATTTCTGCACAAGAATTTCCTCAAACAATTAACGAAGAAGAATTAAACGGAAAAGAATGTGTAGACGTTGATTTAAATCCTTTTCTTAAAAGTATAAAATATACTGCTTTTTGTGCAGCAAATTATGAAAGCAGAAATATTATAAGCGGTGTTTTTTGTTCTATTTCAAAAAATATATTGGAAATGGCAGCAACAGACGGAAACAGATTAACCAGAATTATTGAAAATATTAACAACGATAAAGAAGATGAAGTTCACTGTGTTGTACCTTCCAAAACTTTGCAAGAATTTTTAAGAATTGCATCTGTTGCAAAACAATCAGAGGATGAAAAAGTTTCTTTGTACATAGAAAAAACAAAAATTGTTTTCAAAACATCTTCTATGATAATGACTTCACGTCTTTTAGAAGGAGAGTTTCCTCCTTACAAACAGCTAATTCCTCAATCTTGTGAAAAAAATGCAATTTTAAAAAGAGAAGATTTAATTTCTGCGCTTGAAAGAGTTGCGGTTATGGTTAACGAAAGAACAAACATTGTCAGATTTCTTTTTGGTGAAAATACTCTTTTCTTAAAAGCAGATACACCCGATGCAGGTTTGGGTGAAGATTCTATTTCCGCTCAATACAGTGATGAAGAATTGACAATTGCTTTCAATTACAAATATGTTCTTGATTCTTTAAAAATTATGGAATCAGAAGATGTAAGAATAGGCTTAGGCGGTAGTCTTTCCGCTACTTTATTTAAACCTGAAAATGATGTTGATTACGTTTGTTTGATTATGCCTATTCAACTTAAATAATTTTCTTATGATTATTACGGGCGGTTATTTAAAATCCAGAAAAATAAATTCACCAAAAGGCAGCAATGTGCGACCTACTCTTTCTCAAGTTAGAGAAAGCATTTTTAGTTCGCTTTATTCTTTAATTGATTTTGAAAATAAAACTTTTTTAGATGTATTTGCCGGCTCGGGGATTATGGGGTTTGAGGCTGTTTCTCGAGGTTTTGAAAATAGTGTTTTTATAGAAAAAGACAGAAAAACTTTTTTGTTATTGAAAGAAAATGCAAAAAATCTTGGGTTAAATCCTCAATTTTTTTGCGGTGACAGTTTGAAAATTTTGAAAAATATTTCACAAAATTTTGATGTAATTTTTGTAGACCCGCCTTATCAAAGTGGTTTGTATGACGGGGTTTTGGAGTTAATTAAAAACAATAAAATTTTAAATAATAAAGGAATTGTTGTTCTTGAACATCCAAAAGATTTAAAAATAAATTTTTTGGATTTTGAGATTATTAAACAAAAGTTTTATGCGGATAAATGTGTGAGCTTTTTAAAATTAGATTGTTTTTAAAAATGTCATGTATAAATTCAGGGTAACAATTCGCCCGTCTATTCGAGCGTGAAGGAAATTTTAAAAACTTTCAAAAAGTTTATCCACAAGGATAAACTTTTTCTGCTATAGTGCAAAATAATATACTTCGAACTTTGGTAATACCTCGAGAATATTTCTGTTGCCAAAGTTCACAATTCCACTAGGAGGTTTAATGGAAAAGAATTTCAAAACGGTTTCAAAGCTGTTATTTCCCGAAGAAACAGCTTTAAATCAAACACCGTCACAAAAGTTTGAAAACATGTTGAGAAAACAACTTTATTCAATGAGACAGGAAAGATTATCAGCAGAAGAACAAGCACCTACAGAAAATCTTACACAAAATGAAAATTACACAATTATTGCAGATTTTATCAAACAACATGTATTAACAGTCGGAAAAGGACAAGCGGTTAAAGACTTTCAGTGCGGTTTAAATTTTTTACACAAGGATTTAATTCAACCGCTAAAGGAGGATGGTGAGTTTGGTGAAAAAACTTTTAAAGCTTTTTTTGACATTTTTAAATATTACGATATTGAAATTATTAAAAATGCAATTAGAAAAGGGGCGTTAAGCAATACGGTAATTGGCACTTCGAGTGATAAGAACGTAAACACAACCGCAATGGTCAAACAAGTTAATAATAATTTAGGAGGGGTAAATTAATGGGAAATTTAGTTTTAAAAGGGCATATTAGTTATGCTACAAAAAGAAAATACAAATGGATAGCCGAGTTTGGCAAGAACACTTGTGAAAAATGTGCAGCATTGAACGGACAAGAATTTGATGAAGACAAAGTTCCATATTGGCCGCACCCTAATTGTCGTTGTAAAGTTGAAGAAATTAGTGTTGTTGATGAAATAGAGAGTGAATTGAACGAATACAGAGAAGAAATTGAGCAATTAAAATTACAAGCCAACGAATTATTAGGTGACGCAAATGTTTTACGAGAACAATTAGAGCTAATTCAAAGAGATTCAAACAATGTTGCAGAGCCTTTAGACAGTCAATTGACAAGAATTGAATATAAAATTTACCAACTGATTGATAAAATTAACTCGTTAACTATTGATGAAATTACAACAAGGGTTTTGAATGAGATTCAAGATAAGATTGAATACTTAAAAAAAGAATTCAATCCTATAAAATTTTCTATTGATATGGCAGTAAAAAAAGCTGAAATTATAGACCCAAAACTACATGATGCGGCAGGTTTTTGGAATGTATCATCTAACCCGCAAACATCGGGTAAAGATTACTTACAACAAGAAAATGCCAAAATTGTCAACACTTTAAATGATTTAGACAGTCAAAAATTAAAAGACTTTATATCAAACAAACTAAAATCTCAAAAAATGTCGCAAAATACTGTAGGTGTTATTTATGACAAAAACAGTTCTGTTTCTCGAAATATAGCAAATTCTACAGAATTTAAAAATCTTATTCGTAATAACAAAAAAGGATTACTGAATAATCGTTCTGTTAAAGATAATTACTTACTTTTTGAATTTAAATCAAATTTAAATCTTTACTTAGCTATTAAACATTCTGATATAATTGATATTTATATAGATTCAAATAATACACTACATACTACAGTTATTGATACTTATGACTTTAACGAAGGAGAATTTGACCCTAAAATATTTATACCTCGAGCATTACAAAAAAATGGTGAAATAATACCTTATTATGCTGTTATAAAAATAGAAGTTCCTGAAGCTATATGGACAAAATATTGATATCTGAATAACAAACTTATATAATTTTTTTATGAAAAGCAAACAATTCCTATGGTTAAATATAATATTGAGTTCTAATATTATTTTTGGATTAGGTTTTGTTTGCTTTTTGATTTTTGGCATATTTGGCAGTTTAATTTTTGACGGAAAAGAATATAATGTTCTTTGGTGCATATATTATTTTTTAATATTATTATTTTTGATAACATACATATTAATAAAAATCATTGTATTTCCTTGTTTGCTTTTAAAAAAATATAAACACACATTTTCATACAAGTTTTTAAAAAAATTTTTGTTAAATAAAATTTTTCGTTCAAAAATATTGTTAAAAGTTATTGTTTCTGATTTCTTATTTAATTTTGTTCCATTAATTTGTTATTTTTATTTAATAGAAGTTATGTCTGCAAAAACAAACCATACTGAATTTGATTTTATAGGTTTTATATTATATTATTTTGTGCTGACATTATTTTTATATATTTTATTCGGAACAGGAGCGTTTTTAAGTTATTTGTCTTTAATTTTATTTAATAAAACCATGAAAATTTTAAAATTCTTTGCCATAACACTATTTAATGCTGCATACTTATGCGTTAATTTTTTTCTTTGTTATAAATTTTATGAATGGATTTATTATAATTGTTTAGGCACACATGTATATATAGATACATTAAAAGACTTCTATATTCTTTTAGGATGTATTCTTTGGGTATGGGTAGTTAAGTTCACTTTGTTTCCGGCTTTATTAATGCTTGGAAGACATATTAAATATACAAAAGCGACAGTCCGAAAAATAGAAAATAGCATTACTGACAATGGGTGGCTTGTTACTCAAGCTTTAATTTTTGACTGTATTTTATTATTAGGTGCTTCTGTTTTAACAGCAAATGAAAGATGTTATGGCTTTTTCATGCTGATTTTAGTATTTATTCTTTGCGGCGGGGGAATACTACCTGTTTATTTAAGCATGTCACTTTGGAGTTTTTTGAATAAAGACGAGATTTAAAAATTTTGTTATAATTTACTAATGATTAATCTGTTTTTCATAATATATAATTTTCTTATTTTATCTTTAAATTTCTTGTTTATATTGTTTTTTCTATACGGATTTGTTACCCATGATTATATAGCCTATTCATCAAATCCTGAAAAGACTATTTTTATAAGAAATACAATGTTTTTGGTTATTTCATTCACAATTACTGATATTCACCAACAGGGATAGCAATAGTTATCCTTGTTGGTTATAATCTGAATATGAAAATTTTAAAATTCTTAGGAAACAGGTCAGGTTTTAACCCGACAACTTAAGCTTTTATTGTCATTCCGAATTTATTTGACAAAGGGAACGTCAGAACCGAAGGTGATGGCTGTGACCCTGTCCTTACAAGGCGCAGCCGCACTGCGGCATCTGTATATTGTGCAGACCCTGTGGAAAACCAGACATTTTTCACAAAATCAAAGATTTTGGAAAAAGTAGTCAAACAAGTTCAGGATGACGGTTAGTTGGATGTTTTTTATCCAACAATTTTTTCCAATTCGCAAAGAGCTTTTTCAATGTCATCATTTACTATTTTAAAATCATAATTTTGAGCGCACTCAATCTCTCTGTATGCTTCTTTTAATCTGTTTTGGATAGATTGTTCATCTTCCGTGTTTCTTCCTCTTAAACGGTGTTCCAGTTCGCTTAAAGAAGGTGGTAAAATAAAAATTAAAACAGCCTCAGGCATTTTTTGTTTTATTTGTAAAGCTCCTCGTGTTTCGATTTCTAAAATCAAATGATTGCCTTCTTTTAAAACTTTTTCTACCCATTTTTGTTTTGTTCCGTAAAAATTTCCGTTAAATTCTGCCCATTCCAAAAACTCTTTGTTTTCTACGGCTTTTTTAAAATCATCTTTGTTTGTAAAAAAGTAGTTTACACCGTCAATTTCTCCTTCTCGGGGTTTTCTTGTTGTGTAGGATATAGACAATTTTAATTCCGGATGTTTTTCAAGCAGCATTTTTAAAAGTGTACCTTTACCGACACCTGAAGAGCCTGATATTACAAATAATTTTGCTTCTTTCATATAGTCAATTAACTCCAACTGCTTGTTATTTTATTAAAAAAAATTATACATCAGACTATTTTTTTATTCAAAATAAACAACAAAAGGAAAATATGATAAAAAAATATAAAAAAAATCTGCTTAATTAATATTATGGAAGGACAAAAACAGAATAAAGCTTTGGAGTTAGAAAATTTTCTTTTGGAAATAAAAAAATTAAAAGAAGAAAATTCAATGCTAAAAAAATTTATAGTTGAAAAAGATGAAGAAATAAAATTGAAAAAAAGAGAAATTTTTCAACTTCAAACACAAAATAAAAGAAAAGCGGAATATATTTCTCATTTTGCTCATGAATTTAAAGTTCCTTTATGTGCAATAAAGGGTTTTGCTTCTTTGCTTTTAGAAGACGAATTATCAAAAGAAAAACAAGTTAGTTTTTGTAAAAACATACTTAAAGCTACTGAGCATTTGTTTCAGATAATTAACTACAACATAGATATTGTGCGTGCGGAAACTAACAAAATAAATTTAATTTATGAGGAATTTTCACCTTCTGATGTTATCTATGAGGTTGTTTCTGTTCTTGAAGAAAAAATTAAAGAAAAAAATATTAAATTATATTTGAATATGCAAAAAACTTTATTAATTGCGGATAAAAGACTTTTTCGGCAATTGATTTACAATCTTGTTGGAAATGCCTACAAATATAACAAATTTAACGGAAAAATCATCATAAATACTTTTTGTAAAGACAATAAATTTTACTTTAAAATCAAAGACAACGGTTGTGGAATTGATATTGATAAACAAAAAGAAGTTTTTGAATTTTTTTCAAATATAAACACATATGTATATGATTCTTCAGAAAACAGTGGAATTGGTTTGTATTTGTGTAAGAAAATAATAAAACTACACGGCGGAGATATAGATTTTGTTTCAAAAAACAATAAAGGTTGTTTGTTTTGGTTTTATTTGCCTTTAAAACAAGTTATTTAAAGTCTTATAAGGACAAAATCTATAACAAAAACATAACAACAAACGCACCGAAAACAAGAGCAGGGCCGTAAGGTATAATTGTCGATTGACCGTTGTTTTTTAAAGATTGAATCATCAATCTGCAACAGTTTAAACCAAGACATGCAACAAGCAAATATGTAAACCATAAAAATAACTGTGATGTAAAAATATTAAAATACTCTCCTGTTGCAAACAAAAAAGCCGCAATAAAGAAAAGTATTATAGATGCAAAAAGTTTGTATTCTTTGTTTTTAAACCATTTATATAAAAAAACAGGTATTGAAAAACCGCCCCATATAAAAATGCTTAAAATCAATATTACAATTGCATTTGTTATACCAAAAAACGCACCCAAAGCACCCAAAATGTATGCGTCACCTTCGCCAAAGCAATCTTTTTTTACTATATATTTTGTAATTTTTGTAATTAAAACCATTACCCCAAACCCGAAAACAAGTCCCAAAACGGAATGTATAAAAGCTTGATAAACGGATAATTTTATACCAAAAATCCAAAAACTAATTTTGGTTGAATTTACTCCTGCAAGGTTAAAAAAGTTATAAATAAGTCCAAGTATTGCAAGTAGATACGTGTGCAAAGTAAAGATAACTTTTTCTTTAATATCCGTAACAGTGAGGATTATACACAAACTAGCTGCTGCCATTAAAAAAATAACGTTTAAATTAATTGTGTTTAAAGAATATTTGTAATACAAACCTGCAAAAGTTAAGCCCGTAAAAAATTCAACAAGCGGATATTGAATACTTATCGGTTTTTTACAAAATCTGCATTTGCCTCGTAAAAAAATGTATGACAAAAGCGGAATATTATCATACCACTTAAGTTTGTTATTGCATTTTGGACAATGAGAAGGCGGAAGAACTATTGATTCTCCACTAAAACTTCTTAAAATTACAACATTAAGAAAACTACCTATACACAAACCAATTACAAATGCGTATATTGTCCAAAATATAGCCATTATAAATTACACCTTTAATTTTTCTTGGACAATTTCGTGAAGTAAATTAAGAGCTTTTCTTAGTTTTCTGGAAACTTGCATTTGAGAAGTTCCTATTGCTTCAGCAATTTCGGTTTGGTTCATATCTTTAAAATATGCCATTTCAACTATTTTTTTAAGTTCGGGTTCAATGCTTTCCAGTGATTCCGCAAGAATAATTCTGTCCTCTCTTAAGCTTTGAATATTTTCATAGCTTAAATCTGCAATTTTGTCACCCCAGTTGGTAAATTCATTATCTTCGTTTAAAAACATCATTTGGTCTAAAGATATTGTTGTTTTTCTTCTGTCTGCATCAATAGCTTCTTTTACTTTCTTAACAGGCATTTCAAGTTTTTTTGCAATGTCGTAATCAGTTGGTTTTTCACCCATTTCTTCTCTTAATTGGACTGTAATATTGTGTACACGGATAGCCAATTCTTGGATAGCTCTTGGAGCTTTTATCATTTGAGCCTTATCTCTTAAGTAGTGCCTTATTTCTCCTGTAATAAGGTATGTTGCATAAGACTTAAAGTTGTGACTGATTTTGTTGTCATAAAGGCGAATTGCTTTTATAAGTCCCAAACTTCCTACCTGAATAATGTCTTCAACAGGGTCAGTACTTCTTCTTGCAAGAGAATGAGCAATTTTTTTAACAAGAGGCATGCAAGTCATTGCTATAAGGTTTTGTAACTTGTCTTGTTGTGGTTTAGAAGTTATTTTTTGATATTCTTCAAGCCATAATTGGACTTGCTCAAAATTAATTATATCCATTAATTAATAAATCCTCTGTCTTGTATTCTTACAATATTATATCATTTCAATAAAAAATTTGGTAAAATTGTAAATATAAAGACTAAAAATAGGCTAAACACATGAAAAAAGACAATAATATTGAGAAAAAACAATCTATTATTAAGTATGGAAAACAACTTGGTATAAAAAATATGTCACCTGCAACATCAGGTAATATAAGCGTAAGATGTGATGAAAAAATCTTGATTACTGCATCAGAAACAGCACTCGGTGATTTGTGCGAAGATGATATTGTCGAAATTGATATAAATGCAAACAAAATTGGTGAAGGCAAAAAACCTTCTTCGGAAAAAAATATGCACTGTGCTATATACAAATTACGCCCTGATATAAATGCTATTATACACTGTCATTCACCTTATGTATCAGCTTTTGCGGTTTGTCATGAGCCTATTAACAAACCTATAATTTCTGAAAATGTTTTTTATTTTGGCGAAATTCCTGTTGCCCCTTACGCACTTCCGGGGTCTGAACAGTTGGCAAAAAACGCCTCTGCTTTGTTTGAAAAACACAATGCCGTATTATTGGCAAATCATGGGATTATAATAGGTGCAAAAGATTTGAAAAATGCATTTTATTTGTGTGAAACGGCAGAAACCGTTGCTCAAATTTTTATAAACGCAAAAATTCTTGGCGGAGCAAAAGAACTTTCACCAAAAGATATTGAAGAAATTTACAACTTAAGAGATTCAGTTAAAAAATAAATATAAAAAACCCGCTATGTTTAGCGGGTTTTAAATTTATTTTTCGATATTTCTCATTGTAGGGAAGGCTATAACATCTCTGATAGTTGGTGAATTTGTTAATAGCATTACCAGTCTGTCTATACCCATACCCATACCGCCTGTCGGAGGCATACCGTATTCCAAAGAAGTGATAAAGTCGTCATCAAGTTCCATTGCTTCTTCATCGCCGTTAGCTTTTGCAAGTGCTTGTGCTTCAAAACGGCTTCTTTGGTCAATAGGGTCAGTAAGCTCGGAAAATGCGTTTGCAAGTTCCCAGCCGTTAATTCTTGTTTCAAAACGTTCCGTAAGTCTGGAGTTATCTCTGTGAACTTTTGCAAGTGGTGAAATTTCACGAGGGTAATCTATAATGTGGCAAGGTTGAATTAAAGATGGTTCGATTTTTTCTTCAAAGACCGCTTCAACAACTTGACCCCAGTTCATTTCATCATCAACGGATACATTTAACTTTTTAGCAGCTTCAACAGCTTGTTTTGCATCATAAATTTCCATAAAATCAACGCCTGTTGCCTCTTTAATAGAGCCGAGCATTGTTTTTCTATCCCAAGGCGGAGTAAGGTCAATTTCGTTTTCTCCGTATTTAATTTTCATTGTGCCTAAAACTTCTTGTGCAACGTACGCAACCATGTTCTCGGTTAAGGTCATCATATCGTTGTAATCCGCATAAGCCTGATATAATTCAATCATTGTAAACTCAGGATTGTGACGGGTATCAATACCTTCGTTACGGAAACATCTGCCTATTTCGTATACTCTTTCCGACACACCACCAACAATCAATCTTTTTAGGTATAACTCAAGAGCAATTCTCAAAGTTAAATCCATATCAAGAGCATTGTGGTGTGTGGTGAAAGGTCTTGCATTTGCACCGGATGCAGTTGTTTGAAGAATAGGAGTTTCAACTTCTAAAAATTTATGTTGAGAAAGATATTCTCTTATTTTTTGGATAATTAAACTTCTTTTTCTAAAAGTGTCACGAACTTCTTCGTTCATGATAAGGTCTACGTATCTTTGTCTGTATCGGGTTTCAACGTCTGTTAAACCGTGAAATTTTTCAGGCAAAGGTAACAAAGCTTTTGATAAAATTTTATAATCAGTAGCTTTTATGGAAAGTTCTCCTCTCGGAGTTCTTCTGATTGTACCTTTAAAACCTACAATATCACCGATATCAATAAGTTTCATTGTTTTGATTTTATCAACATCCATATTTTCTTTGTGCGAAAATATTTGGATTTTTCCCGAATCGTCCTGCAAATCAATAAACATACCAGTGTTGCGCATAGCCATTACACGACCTGCAACGCAGTATTCATCATTTGTTTCTTCACCTGCTGCAAGGTCTTTATATTTTTCTTGAAGGGCTTTTGCAGATGCATTTTTGTCATAAGAATAAGGATATGGGTTAATTCCTTTATCAGCTAAGTCTGTTAATTTTTGGATTCTTGTGTTTCTGATTGTATTTAGAGTCGGGTTGTTTTCTAACATTCTCAATTCCTCTTTATTTTGTTTTATATAATTTATCATTTTGTTGGGGTAAAAATCCCAACCAGATTTACCGACAGTATATGAAGGTTGAGTATTCAACCAAATACAACGGTTATAGTTGTTTGTTTTATACTGTTATAAATATTCTAGCATTAAAAAAAAGATTGTTAAGTAGCTTAATCTACAGAGAAAATATCTTTTAAGTCTTCGTAAGTAAGAGATTTTCCGATGTTTCTGTCAACGGAAATTACGCTGTCCACAAGATCTCTTTTTCTTGATTTAAGTTTTTGAATTTTTTCTTCAACCGTACCTTTTGTAATCATACGATATACAAACACTTTTTTGGTTTGACCTATACGATAAGCTCTGTCCGTAGCTTGATCTTCAACAGCAGGATTCCACCAAGGGTCGTAATGGATTACATAATCTGCACCCGTAAGGTTTAAGCCTGTACCGCCGGCTTTTAAGCTGATGAGGAAAATGGGTATTGTCGGGTCGGAGTTGAATCTTTCCACAACCTCCTGACGATTTTTTGTACGACCTGTGAGGTATTCGTGTTTGATTCCCGCACGGGTGAGCCAATCTTTAATAATATCAAGCATATCCACAAATTGGCTGAACAAAAGCACCCTGTGTTTTTCGGCAACAATTTCTTCAAGCATTGTTTTAAGCTGTTCAAATTTGCCGGATTCGTTGATTCTTTTAAAGTTGTCTTTGTCATACAACCACGGGTGACAACAAATTTGTCTTAAGCGCAGTAAAGCAGAGAAAATAGACATTCTGCTTTTTTCCAAACCTTTTTCCTCGATAGATTTGAAAAGTTCTTCCCTTGTTGAGTCCATAACCTCCATATAAAAATCTTTTTGGTCAGGCGTAAGTTCACAATATGCGACGTTTTCGATTTTATCGGGAAGGTCTTTTGCAACATCTCTTTTCATACGGCGAAGAATAAACGGATAAATTTGTGATTTTAATCGTTTTTCTACGGTTTTATCTTCTCTTTCCATAATCGGAGTTACGTATCTGTAATTAAATTCACTCTTATCAAAAAGGAATCCCGGCATTAAGAAATCAAACACCGACCACAATTCTTCCAGTTTGTTTTCTATCGGTGTACCCGATAAAGCCAATTTGTGTTTACAGTTAAGCTGTTTTACGCTTTGAGCTGTTATAGAATCTGCGTTTTTAATATTTTGAGATTCATCAAGAATGATGTACCTAAACTCGTGTTTTTTGAGTTTTGCAATATCACGTCTTACAAGCGCATAGCTTGTGATTACAACATCGTATTTGGGTATTTCTTTAAAAAGCTCTTTTCTTTCTGTACCGCTCAATTTCAAACAAGACAGTCCCGGAGCAAATTTTTCGATTTCGCTTTCCCAGTTAAAAACAACTGATGTCGGGCAAATAACAAGGTTTGGTGCTTTTTTGTTTTTTTCTTTTGCTTTTTGTATCAATGCAAGTGCCTGCAAGGTTTTACCAAGACCCATATCATCGGCAAGAATACCGTTTAAGCCATATTGATACATAAACCACAACCAACCGAAACCTCGAGTTTGATATTCTCTGAACTCTGCGTTGATACCTTTTGGCAGACTCGGTACATCCATTGTAGAGAAGGTTGAAATTTGTTTCCAGAATTTGGAAAATTTACGGCTCATTTTTATTTTCATGCCAAGGTTTTCCATTTCTGATAAAAGACCTGCACGATATGTTTTTACAATGTATTTGTTTTCATCGTTTTTGTAAACATCAAAAGTGTTGAAAGCTCTCATTAACGAATAAATGTCAGAAATCGGAACTTCCGCAAATCCGAGATTTTTAATTCTTACATATTTACTGTTGTCTACTGTCAGTGCGTAAACATCATCAAAAGGAATAATTTCTTCACCCACTTTGCCGTACAATTCAACTTCAAAGCTGTCTGTTGAGTTGATAGAAAAATCTATATCTGCGCAAAGTTCAAATTTGTTTTTGGAAAGCTTAAAGAAGGACATATCGTCTTTTTCTTCAAACTTCCAGCCTTCGCCCGCTTGTTGAATGTAGTAGTTGTAAAAATCAATTGCGTTTTCTTTTTCCAAAGCAAGGTTGTTTGTTTGCATGGGCGCAAATTTGCAGGCTAAAAGCATTTGATAAGCAGCTTCTTCGTGCTGCGGATTGCGTTTTACCCAATAAAGAAGGTCTTCTTTAGGTTTTTTAATTGTTACATAAGGAGTTTTTTCCGTATGTTTTGAATACGGAACACGAGTGCCGTCGTATTCAAACTCAAGCTCTGCTTTTAACGAGCCGTCATAATCCAAACCGAGTGTTACAACATTTATCGGTGGTTTTTGTTCTAAGAAAAGTTTTTCTATGGTTTCAGAAACAGTTACCTTCATTACTTTTTTGAGTTTCGGTAATTCTTCGTACAAGAATTTTGCACCGTCAGCATCTTTTACATCGGTAAAGCTAGCTTTAATAAGGTTTTGCGGTAACGCCGAAACAGGAGTGTTTGTTGGAAAAATAACGTTTTTGTATCTGCCCCATTTTAGTTGTCTTGAAAAATATCTGATTTCTTCAAACGGGTAAGAATCACTTCCGTCAGGTCTTTCCCAAGTTAGTGACAAAAGAACATTGCCTACCATAGAGAAGTTTACGGATAAAGCAAGTTCCCACTCGTTTTCGTCAAAACTTAATTTTTCTTTTGTTCTGCCGTCAATTACTTCTTCAGCTTTTGCAAGAAGTTGGAAAAATCCGTCAAATTTTGCAATGGGAACATCATACCAGCCTGCTTTTTTATCCAGTCTGGAGCGTTGTAAAAGCAATTGGAATATGGATATTTCTATTTTTTCTTCTTCGTTTAAAACAAAAGATTTATCGTTTCTTTGGACTTCTATTATTGCTCTTAAAATAGCCTCAATATCACGGATAACTTTGCCTGTTTCTCTGTCCATAACAAGAATAGAGAAGAAATTTTGTCTGCGTTTCGGGTTAAAATGGAATACATACCTTCCTGTCGGGTGTTCAACGGGTTGTGAATATTCGTCAGGATATTCAGTTTTTATTTTGTGAACACGTTCTAAGTATTCATCATAAACTTTGTCTTCAATTACTTTTAAACCTACGGCAATGGCGTGTTTGCACCATTCTTCTTTTAACGGGCAACTGCAATCAGCTTTTACACCTGTTTTGGTAAAAGTAAGGCTTGTTTCGTAAGCATCTTTAAAATTGCCTTTTACTTTCGCTTCAACACCGGCAATTTTTTTGTCATAAGACATAACTATGTCTTTTTGATAGCTTTCATAGCCCCTTCTCCAACTTCCGGCAGAGGCTCTGTCTTTAATGTATTTGTAATTAAATTTGCAAATGCTCATATAGTGATAAGTGGTTAACTCTGGTCGGAGAAAGGTTATCCGACAAACAATTCTTTAAACAAAAGAAGATGTTTTATCAATCATTCTTTTGCTTGAAAAGGTGTCGTGTGTCGCTTTAAAATTCAAGCTTTATAAAGACACCGAGTACACAAAGCAGTTTAAAAAACCTTAATTACCAAACTGCATAATTAGATTATACACTAATTTTAGACGTAGTCAATCATGAAATAAATGATTTTATTTATCTCATTTCAAGGGTATTTATTAAAACTTTCTCATGATATTATTAAACCTGTAAGAAAGTAACGAATTTATGTATAAAAATATATTAAAAATTTTGGTATTGTTTTTTTTGTTTAATTCGCTGTGTGTTTCCGTACAAGCAGTGCCTGCAAAAAACGGCAGAATGGTTACTGTCGGCATAAGTGATACAAAATTTCAAAATTATTATTTTAATACCGTAAACATCAGTGCTACAGATAAATTCAGACTTATTGATAAAAGCACAAACTCTATTATTGCCGAGTTTGAAGCAAATGATAATGTAAAAGTTTTTATAAAGGATAATCGTTTTACGATTATGCTCGGCAAAGTTACAATGGCAAACGGAATAAACGGCCCTGTTGAGGTGGTTTGTGATGAAGGTTTTGTTACTGTAGTAAACCTTAAACGTGCGGGCAAGCCTGCTTATTACAGGGGTACTTTTGAAATTACAAAAGCACCTAAAAAAGATAATCAATTTAATGTAATAAATGTTTTGGATTTGGAATCTTATTTAAGAGGTGTTGTGCCGAATGAAATGCCTGTGCGTTTTGGCTTTGAGGCATTAAAAGCGCAAGCGGTGCTTGCAAGAAATTATGCAATAAGACCGAGAGAAAAAAATATTCACAACTTTGATGTTTGTGATTCTGTTGCATGTCAGGTTTATTTTGGTGCAAATACCGAAAAAGAACTTTCCGATAAAGCTGTTTATGAAACAGAAAATATTGCCGCAATGTATGACGGAGAACCTGTTTTGGCATTATACAGCTCTACGGCGGGCGGGTATACGGAAAACTATGAAAACGCTTTTTCTACCAATATGGCTAATGGAACAAGGCTTTTTCCGGGTGCTCCAAAACCTTATTTAAAAGGCGTTCCGGATGACAATAAAACTCCTTCATTACATACAGAAGCAGAGGCAAGAAAGTTTTATACATCTGTGCCGAAAACTTTTGACAATGCTTCTCCTTATTTTCGGTGGACAAAAGAATGGGAAAAATCCGAGCTGGAAAAAGTGCTTAAAAAAACACTTAAAGCGCAGTCTTCAACAGGTTTTGTTCAACCTGTATTAAAAAATGAAGAAGATTTTGGGTCTTTAAAATCAATAAAAGTTTCAAGACGAGGTGTTTCCGGTAAAGCAATGTGCGTGGATATTGTTACAGACAAGGGTACATTTTTTGTTCAAAAAGAGTTACAAATAAGAAGGGTTTTTCAAAAAGACAATATTTCTTTGCCTTCGGCAAATGTAATTTTTGATATGGAAACGATTGAGCCTGCGGATAAAAACTCAAAACCGATTACAAAAATTATTGCACGTGGCGGCGGGTTTGGTCATGGTGTTGGGATGAGCCAGTTTGGTGCGGGAGAAATGGCAAAACAAGGGTATTCTTATGAAGAAATTATCCAACATTATTTCAAAAATACTGCTATAACAACATATCCCGTAGTTTTGTCAAACAAAAACGGTCACGAGATTGAAACCCAAAAATTTTATACAAAAAACAAAAAAGCGTATCTTGTTGTAGAAAACAAATTTCAATTTTCTAAAATAACGGTTGTTTTAAATGGTCAAGAATTGAGATTGGAAGTTATTCCGACAATATTTAAACCCGAACGATTTGATATAAGCGAGTATATGGTTGATGGTGAAAACCAAATTACCTATATGCTGCCATACTCAGAGATGCATAAAAAACCCGTAAAACTATATGTTGAAATAAAAGAGGCAAAGCATGAGTGAAGCTGTGGAAAAGATTAATGAACCTGAATCAACAGGAGAAAACAACACTAAAACCCAAAGTTTGTTAAAAGCGGCTTGGATTATTGCTTTTGTTACCGTAATCAGTAAACTTATCGGTTTTTTGCGAGATGTTGTGATTGCCAATTTTTACGGTGCAGGCATGGTTTCCGATGCTTATTTTTATGCGTACCAAATTCCTGCAATATCAATAATTTTGCTTGGCGGTGTGGGTGGACCTTTTCACAGTGCGGTGGTTTCCGTATTTTCCAAAATGATTCCGAATCTTAATCAAAAAGCATCGCCGGAGGTTAACAAACTTTTTAACACGTTTTTAACAAGTTCGTTCCTTGTGTTTTTAATACTCGGTGTGTTGGTGTTTGTTTTTTCTGATGTGATTATGAAAATAATAATCTCCAACGGTTCGCCCGAGTTGATTCACCTTGCAAGTATGCATTTAAAAATAATGGCGCCCGTTCTTACTGTCGGCGGTGTAGTCGGCATTTATTACGGGATTTTGATTGTATACAAAGAATTTTTAATACCTAATATTTCACCTATTTTGATGAGTGTTGCAATTATTGGAATAATTTCGCTCGTAAAACATGATAATTCAGGCGTGGTGCTTGCTGTTGCAACTACAATCGGTGCGTTGTGCCAATTTGTTTATCAACTGCCAAAGTTAAAATCATTGGGTTTTAAATTCAGACCTAATTTGAATGTTTTTAATAATCCGCAATACAAAAATATTTTGGAATTGTTGTTTCCTGCAATATTAAGCAGTACGGTCGGACAGGTTTATATTTATGTTGATATGTTTTTTGCTTCACAGTTACAAGAAGGTGCTTGGTCGGCAATAGGTTATGCAAACAGGTTGTTTCAATTCCCCGTAGGGGTTTTGGTAACAGCGTTTCTTGTGCCGTTGTTTCCTATTTTTTCAAAACTTGTGGGTGAAAAAGATTACGACAACATAAGATATTATTTTAATAAGGGTGTCGGATTGCTCAATTTTGTTGCGTTTCCGATACTTGTGTTGATTATTTTATTGTCAACAAACGCAATTCAATTGATATTTCAGCGTGGTGAGTTTAACGAAGTTGCTACAATGATGGTGTCAGAGGCATTATGCTATCTTTCAATTTCAATAATTTTCTATGTATTCAGAGATTCGATTACAAGAGTGTTTTATGCGTTTAACGATTCAAAAACCCCGTTTATGGTGGCTTTGTCGTCTATTGTGATTAAGTTTATTTTGAACTTCTTCTTTGTAAAACAACTCGGAATCGGCGGTATAACCTTGTCTACTTCGTTTGTGACTTTAATAAATGGTTTTTGGCTCGGTTTGTTGATAAAGAAAAAAATGAGCATGGATTATGGAATATATTTTAAAAACCTTATAAAAATGGCATTGATATCGGTTGTAACATATTACGTTTGTCTTGGCGCATACAAAATTTGGGATGCGCATATTGCTGCTACACAACTGACTTTAGCTGTTAAAATCGTTGTAATAACTTTAATTTGCGGTGTTGTATATAGTGCTTTTGCCGCCGTTATAAAAATTCCTTATGTTTTTGAGTTGTATGGCAGGATTAAAGGCAAATTGATAAAGTTTAAAAAATAAATAAACCTTGTAAAGGTTTTGTTTATATAAAATGTTTAAAAATTTCAAAAACGGGCATTATAAATATGTAAGTTATAAGTCAGGAAGTGCCTGCAATTTATCGTATAAAATAAAAGGAAGTGTGTATGAAAAATTTTGTTGTTAAATTTAAGGAGTTTTTAAAAGTAACGATTGTTGTTGCTCAAAAAGGTTTGTGTACAATGTTTGGGTGTTAAAGATAATTTTGAGGATGTTTAATAGTATTAAAAAAATAAAGGTGCGTTTTAACGCACCTTTATTCCTTTAAGCTTTATACACGGCTTACGCATTACAACAAGTGCATTGTGCACCGCAGCCAAAGTATTCTTTAACTTCTTCAACTCTTACTTTGATACGTCCGTCAACGGCAATGCCTTCGCCTGTTTTTTCAGAGATGAGTAACGGGTTGATATCCAATTCATCAATGAATTTGAAGTCGTTAACCATTTGTGACAATCTCAAGAGAGTTTCTTGAATTTGAGCCATATCGGCAGGTTTTGTACCTCTTGCGCCTTTTAACAATTCGTATGCTTTTACTGATTTAATCATTTCATCAGCATCAACATCACTTAAAGGAGCGATTCTGAAGGTTACGTCTTTCATTGTTTCAATGAATACACCGCCCAAGCCGAACATCATCATCGGACCGTATTGAGGGTCTGTTGCAATACCGCAAACCATTTCACGGTTACCTTTTACCATTTCTTGAATGATTACGCCTTCAAGACCGTCAATTAAACCTTTTTCTGTTAATTTAGCAATAAGGTCTTTGTATTCTGCTCTCAATTGTTCTTCTGATTGGATGTTTACTCTTACACCGCCAACATCTGTTTTGTGGGAAGTTGTTTTTGAAGTCATTTTCATAACAACAGGGTAGCCGATTGAGTTACCAAGGCTTGCAACTTCTTCTTCGTTAGTAGCAAGACCGTATTTGCAAGCTCTGATACCGTATGCATCAAGAACATCAATTGATTCTAAAGTAGTCAATTGTGCTCTGCCTTCTGCTACGGCAGCTTTAATAATTTTTTCGGCTTTAGCTTTATCTACATCATAAACAGGCATTTTGCCTTCGGGTCTTTCCATCCATCTTCTTTGTTGGTCAAGTCTTAACATAGCTTCTGCAGCTTCTTCAGCATACATGTAGAAAGGCATGTTAACTTCCATGTTAGAGATTTCAGTAAAGAATTCGCTTGTTGTCATGAATACACCGATAATTGGTTTTTCAGGGTTGTTAGCTTTGATTTCCATTAATGCTTTAGCAACATCAATATCTTTTAAACCTAAGAACGGTAAGTAAATTACTGCAACCATATCAACTTCGGGGTCTTTCAATACCGTTTCAAGTGTTTGTTTGTAGTGTTCGATAGGTGCGGAAGCAATCATATCGATAGGGTTTTTAACACTTGCTGCAGAAGGTAAGAAGCTTCTTAATTCTTCTTTTGTAGCATCGGAAATTTTAGCCATTTGCATACCTGATTCACAAACAGCGTCAGTTGCCATGATTCCGGGACCTCCTGAGTTAGTAACGATAGCAACTCTGTTTCCTTTAGGAATCGGGCAGTTAGAAAATGCTTTTGCGTTAGCAAAGAGGTTTTTCAAAGAAAATTCTCTGATTACACCGCATTGTTTAAGCAACGCATCTGCCGCTTTGTCTGCACCTGCCAAAGAACCTGTGTGAGAAGATGCTGCGGAAGCACCTGCTGCGGAACGACCTGCTTTTAAAGCAAGGATAGGTTTCTTTTTAGTAATTCTTGACGCTAATTTTCTGAAGTTAGCTGGGTTTTGGATTGATTCCATGTATAAAAGAATTTGTTTTACATCGTCATCATTTTCCCAGTATTCCATTGCTGTTTCTGCGTTAACATCAGCTTGGTTACCGATAGAAATGAATTGAGCAAAACCAAGGTTAAGGTCTTTTAAAATGTTTAAAATACCGCCGCCTAAAGCACCTGATTGAGAAACGAAACCAATATCGCCTCTGATAGGTAATGATTCGGCAAAAGTAGCATCCATTTGAACATCAGGATGAGTGTTCAAAACACCCAAACAGTTAGGGCCAACACATCTCATGCCGTATTCTCTAACTTTTGCAAGAAGTTGTTTTTCTGCTTCAGCACCTTCTTTGCCTGTTTCTTTAAAGCCTGCTGTAATGATACACAAGCCTTTGATTCCTTTTGCGTGGCATTGGTCAATTGTATCTAAAACAAATTTTGCGTTAACAACGATTACCGCAAGATCAACTTCACCGGGGATTTCCGCAACAGATGTATAAGCTTGGAAACCTTCAATCATACCGCCTTTTGGGTTTACGGGGTAGATTTTTCCGTTGAATTTGTAATCTCTGAGTCTTTGCATGATTTCAGAACCGATTGTTTTTGGTTTTGTTGATGCACCGACTACAGCAATTGCTTTTGGACGCATAATTTTGTCTAATTGTTCTTTTAGCATTTTTTCACCTTTCTTTTTAGTGTTATATGATAATGAATAATTTTTTATAAAAATCCCTTATAACTACCAATATAATTATCGTACGAAAAAAATTTTTGTACAAATTCTGAAAAGGTTTTGTTGTATGCAAACAAAAACTAAAATAACAAATTAATTATTTGATAACAAAAGTTCTAAAAACCAATTAATATCCGTTATCCAGCCACGGACGTTCTCTAAATTTTGCTCCGAGTGCTTCAATTTGTGTTTTACAGCTTTCAAGGTCAACAGCATAATCTTTGTAACCGGTTACAATTGTTGCTGTTGTTTCAATGCCTTCTTTTACACATTCTTTAATAAAATTTTTCATTCCTTCGTAGGCGTTTTCGATTTTTGGCAAAGATATTGCATCATAAACTTCTTTGTTTTCACCGTTAAAGCTGATTGAAACAGAATCAATCAAACCCTTTAACTCAGGTACAATATTTCTTTTGTAAACAAGGTTTCCTTGACCGTTTGTGTTAACCCTTGTTTTAATATGCGGGTATTTTTCTTTAATATATTTTGCAACTTCTTTTAATTCTTCCAATTTCAAAATTGGTTCACCATAACCGCAAAAAACTATTTCTTTATAATTTTCGGGTTTAAAATTGTCCAATTGTTTTTTTACTTCTTCAACATCAATTTTTTCGGAATCCAAAAACAAATTTGCCCCGACTACGTCATCTTTTATTGCACGTATACAAAATACACAATCATTTGTGCATAGATTGGTCAGATTAATATAAATTTTATCTTCCAGTAAATATACGTAATTGTTGCTCATTATTTATAAAAACCTTTTTACAAAAGTGAAGAATCGTTGTTTTTCTTCACATAAAAACCTAAACCCAGTGATTTATATTTGTTTAATTCATTTTTTAGGTTGTAAAGTTCTTTGTTTAATTCATTCATTTTGTAGCGGAGAGTTTCGTTTTCTGTTTTGCAACGAACCAGCTCTACAACTACTTCATCCATCCCATCAAGTTTTTCACCAAGCTTTTTATCGATTAAATCAGCCAATTTGCCTGTAAGACTGTCTTCCATTTGTGAAAGAGAATTGCAAATTTTTTCAACAACAATAGCACCGTTTGATTTTTGTGCAGTAGGCAATGCTTGAGGCTGTATTGTTTGTACAGATTTTTGTGTAGCTTGGTTAGGATGTTGCTGCATAAGTAATTTGAATTGTTTTGCCATTGATTTTACGGGTACTGTTGCATAAGATTTTTGAGAAGAAGTTGTTTGTCTTTTTGCACTATCGTTTGTGTTTTTCAATCTTCTTAAAACTTCCAAGTCTTCTTTTGTAAAATAAGTTAAACCGTTTAAATCTTTTTTGGGCATCAAAGAAGCCTGTGAGCATAATTTTGCAATACCTTTGTTGTCGAGATTTAAAACATTTCTGACTGTTTCAACAGAAAAATTTTCTATTTTTGCTTTTGTGTGACCGTTAACAATGTTAGCCAATGCAGCATTCCTCTTGAAGTTAATGTATGTATATATTAATTATAAGTATTATATTTCAAAGCGAGAATGTTTTAAATAAAAAATGCAAATATCTTTACAAACTTAATCATGTGTAAAAATTGAAATTAATTAAACGGATTTTTGGGTTTATATTTTGTAGAATCATTTTTGATAATCATTCCGCATTTTGTACAAGCAAGAGTTTCACCTGTACTATCTATTGGCAAAAATATATGACTGCAGTTTTGCTCATCATTATTATCCGGTGTATCAGACACAGCAGGATTTTCTTTTGGTGTTTTTTTGTTTTTTATGATTTTGGCTATTAATTCAAAGATGTACATAAAAAGATTATAGTGTTTTGCCTTGAGTGTGTAAAATTTTGTCTGTTTTCTTTGTGATGTTGGTAATGGTAAAAAATACTCCCAATAAAAATATAAATTTTAAATACAAAACTATTATTGTCTTCGCTTATGAAAAAGCCTTTAGTTTTGATACTAAAGGCATATTTTTTTATATTGGAGAAGTAAATTAATTGGAGTTGTTTTGTTTCTTGTTTTACCTGCGTTTGAATTAGTTTGTGAGTTTTTAAACTTAATTGAGCATCATAACTGCTAAGCGGTTGCCATTGTGGCAGCAATTTCATATTTTTTATCTTCAGGCAAATTTAAACCTTCTGCTTCAATTGCTTTAAGTGCTTTTGCAACTTCGCCTTCAAAACCGGCAATAAAACCGGCAATGCGTTCTGCTTGCTCGGGAGTAACGTATCTTGATACATCATATGCTCTTGGTACTGAAGGATTTACACCTACGGCATTATAAGCCATATAAGCTAAAACATCGTCTGCCGAAACCGGAGCTTGAGCAGGAGCTGTTTGAGGAGCGGGTTCGGTTGTTTTGTCTTCCGTTTTGTTTTCGCCTTTTGGCGGATTACCATAATTGTTTACTGCGTTTGTGTTGATTCCAATTCTGTTAATTTCGTTTGCCATTTATCTTCTCCTGTTTTAAATAAATTGATTTACAAAATTGTTATCGGCTTTTAGTTTAATAAACTTTAGGAAAAAGTCTTAAATTTTGGTAAATTTTAACAAAAGTTAACAAAAAACCCTCTTATATATTAAGAGGGTTTTAAAAAAATTTGTAATTGCAATGATTATTGATAATTCATTGTTGTGTAATCTTCTTGTTGCTCATATCTTGGTTGTTGAAGATATTCCGCAGTGTTGTTGTCGGTTTTGAGTTTTTCTAAATAAAGCTGACCATTTTTTACAATTGTATGTAATTGAGAAAGGTCGTTTTCTATGTTGTTAAGTATTTGTTCAGCATAGTTTTGAGCACCTTCTTTTGTTCTGTGAGCTTCATCTTCTGCTTGAATTTTAATTTGTTTAGCTTCTTCTATTGTATTATCTCTGAGTTCTTGACATTCGGAAAGAACTTGTTCTCTGATTCTTTCAGCTTCTCTTTGAACTTGATTTAACAATTCAGATTCGCTTAGAATCTTTTCTGCTTCATTACGGGCATCCATAATAATACGTTCTGCTCTTTGTTGAGCTTCCAATTGGATTTCTTCACGGCGTCTTAAGATAGATTCCGCTTCTTTAATATCTTCGGGGATAGATGCATCGATTCTGTCTAAAATAGCTTCCATTTCAGAACTTTTTATCATAACAAAACCGGGTAAAAAATGAAAACCCTTGTCTAAAATCAAGTTAGCTCTACCTAAAAGTTCTTTTATTCTAAGCTGTGTCATGTTTGAGTTTTACCTTTCATTATATTTTATTAAAATATTTTACCACACATTCGGGAACAAATTTAGATATATCCCCATTGTATTTTGCAATTTCTTTAACCGTGCTTGAGGAAATAAAATTGTACTCGGGTTTTGTAATCAAAAATACAGTGGTAATTGACGGAGCAAGAGCGTTGTTTGTTTGGGAAAGCTGCATTTCGTATTCAAAATCCGAAACTGCTCGCAAACCTCGTATCAGGATATCGGAACCGGTTTTTTTTGCATATTCGATAGTTAATCCGTCAAAACTGTCGACTTCTACGTTGTTAAGATTTATTTCTTGTAAAGCTTCTTTAATAAGTCTTACTCTGTCATCCGTAGGCAAAAAACCTTTCTTTGCATCATTTTTTAACACTGCAATTATAACCTTATCAAACATTGACGCTGCTTTGGATAATACATCTAAATGCCCTTTGGTTATAGGGTCAAAGCTTCCCGGATATATTGCTGTTTTTTTCATGCATGGATTTCCGATACTATGTTACATGTATAATTATATAATCGTAAAATTAAAATATTACGATTTTGAAAATAATTGTTTATTATTGTTACAATATTGCTATTTTTTTTGTTATAATTGCATTAGAAAAAATATTTAGAGGGGTTGGATTTGATAGAAAGAATAATGTTAACGGCTTTGATTGCTGTACTTTGGTTATTTTTATTTATTTTTCAAAATTATATGTCAACATTTTGGGCAATATTGTTTTTGTGCGGATTTATGTCTTTGTATTGCATTTATATGCAAATTGCCGTTAAACACAACAAACGCAAGCTTAAGAAACAACCTGAAGAATTAAATTGGAATTACAAACCTTTTGTCTCTGTTATGATACCTGCTCACAATGAGCAAGATGTTATTGAAAAAACCGTTGAAAATATTTTGGCAATGGACTATGAAAAGTTTGAGTTAATCTTAATTGACGACAGAAGTGAAGACAACACTGCCGAAAAACTTAGAGAACTTGAGCAAAAATATGAGAAAGTAACCTCAATTATTCGAAAAAAAGACGCTTTTCCGGGAAAATCAGCAGTGCTTAATGAGGCAATGGAAATAGCAAAAGGTGAAGCTATTCTTGTTTTTGATGCGGATGCCAGAGTTAATCCCGACTTTTTAACACAGCTTATTCCTCATTTGGAAAAAGATAATGTCGGTGCCGTTCAGGCAAGAAAAGTTATTATAAACAGAAATGAAAATTTCCTTACCCGTTGTCAGGATAACGAATACGCACTTGATACACATTTTCAGGTGGGCAGAAATTCCATAAAAGGTGCCGTTGAGCTTAGAGGAAACGGCGAATTGATAAAAAGAGAGGCTCTTGTTGATATAAACGGTTGGAACAATTACACAATTACCGATGATTTAGACATGTCTACACGGCTTCATATTAAAGGTTGGGATGTGCGTTTTTGCCCCGATGTTTGTGTTTATGAAGAAGCTGTTGTTAAATTCCTTCCTCTCTTAAAACAACGCCGTCGTTGGGTTGAAGGCAGTATCAGAAGATATCTTGAACATTTTTGGGGCGTATTGTTCTCTAAAGATATGTCTTTGCGTGTAAGTATTGATATGATTGCATACATTACGGAATTTATTCTTCCGTTTTGGATGATTTCGGAAATTTGTTTTCAAGCGTTCAAATACGTAAAAGACTCACCAAATTGTATTTCTTCTTCACTGCTCGTATCAATAGTTGTTTGTGGTTTCTTTACAACAGGATTGTTGTACAGCATAAGACGTTATACAAACCAATCGAGATTTCAAAGTTTGAAACAAGCAATAGAAACAGGGATTTTCCTTTGTTGTGTGTGGTTCCCGATAGTTGTATTTATTGTATTTAAAATAATTTTCTTTAAAAAGACCATGGATTGGGGAAAAACAACACACGGTGTGACTAAAATTGTTGAAAATACTGCCGAAGAACAACAGGCACAAGCGGTATAATTTGTCTGAGGGCTATGTAATTATTGGAGGCGTAGGGTATATCCTTCTTCGTTCCGATTCACTTCGTGTCATAGTCACTCCGAAGAACATACCCTACGCCTTTTTATAGCCCGAGTTATCGAGTACGAGTGAAAATTACATTCTGTTTGAACGAAGTATCAAGTTAAAAATTAAATTTTAAAATTCGCTTTAAAAAGGGATTTCATTTTTCCTGTATAATGAAAATATTCACACAAACGGTAAAACAATGTATAAAATCAACGATATAATAGAAACAACAGCGCAAAAGCTTGTATATGAAGGTGATGCGTTAACTAAAATTGATGGGTTTCCTGTTTTTATAGAAGGTGCTTGTCCTGAGGATAAATTAAAAATCCGTATTACCAAAGCAAATAAAAACTATGCCTGTGCGGTTATAGAAGAAATTATAGAGCCTTCACCATACAGGGTAAAACCTTTTTGCCCCATGCACAATGTGTGTGGCGGCTGCGGTTGGCAGCATATAGATTACAACTTCCAGCTTGAACAAAAAAGGAATATAGTTTTTGAAACGGTTAAAAAAATTACGGGGGAGGATATTGAAGTAAAACCGACACTTGCATCACCCGAAACAAAGGCTTTTCGTTCAAAAATTCAGTATCCCGTTTCGCAAACAAAAGTGTCTAAAAGACTCCTTGCCGGATATTATAAAAAAGGTTCGCATGAACTGGTTAATATAAAATTTTGTCCGATTCAGCCAAAGATTATTGATAAAATAACGGAATTTATCCGTCAAAATGCGCAGGAATTAAACATTTCGGGTTATAATGAAAAACTCTACAAAGGAGAATTGCGCCATATAGTTTATCGTATGAGCAAATCGCAAAACGAGTGCATAATTATTTTTGTCGTAAACGATACAAAATTGTCTGACAAGTTTAAAAAACTTGCTAAGAAAGTTATGACGGAGTTTGCGCATGTAAAAGGTTGTTTAATTAATTACAACACACAACGCACAAACCTGATTATGACTAGCGATACAAGAAAAATTCAAGGTGAAAATTTTATTACCGAAAAAATCGGGGACAAAGTTTATAAAATTTCCGCAAACAGCTTTTTTCAAGTGAATACAGGTTCTGCAAAAAATATATTTGACACAGTTAAAGAAATAATTGTGCAAAATTATAGTACTCCTCGTATTCTTGATGCTTATTCGGGCGTTTCCAGTTTTGGTATTTGGCTTGCGGATATTGCAAAAGAGGTTGTGTCCGTTGAAGAAGCACCGTCTGCAACAAAAGATGCGGCAGAAAATGTTGTTTTAAACAATGTAACAAACCTTACGGCACTTAATGGAGATGCAAAAAAGATTTTTGAACAGTTGATTGAAAATAACGAAAAATTTGATGTTACGGTATTAGACCCGCCGAGAAAAGGCTGTGAAAAAGCGTCTTTGGATTTTGCCGTAAAGCTTACGGATAAAGCTATTATTTATGTTTCCTGCAATCCGTCCACGCTTGCAAGAGATTTAAAGTATTTGCATGAGAACGGTTTTAAAACTAAATATATTCAGCCTGTTGACATGTTTTGTCATTCTTACCATATAGAGTCTGTTGCTTGGTTGGAAAAGGCGTAACTTTGGTGCGTCAAGACGCAACTTACTCCTATTATCCGTTTTAGAGTTGCACTTCATTCTACCCCAACATCATAAATCTTGTTGTATAATTAAGTAAAACAAGCTGTAAGGGGAGAATTTTATGAGAAGCGACAGTATAAAAAAAGGAATCCATAAAGCGGCACATCGTTCACTTTTATACGCAACAGGTGTAGCAAAAGACAGTTTGAAACGTCCGTTTATCGGTATTGCAAGTTCGTTTTCCGACCTTGTTCCCGGACATGCAGGCATGCGTGATTTGGAACGTCAAATAGAAAAAGGCATACACACAGGCGGCGGACAAGCTTTTATATTCGGAATCCCCGCAGTATGTGACGGAATTGCAATGGGTCATTGCGGAATGAAATATTCTCTCCCTTCTCGTGACCTTATAGTGGATTGCGTGGAAACAGTTGCGCAGGCGCACCAATTAGACGGCTTGGTATTACTTACAAACTGTGACAAAATTACTCCTGCTATGCTTATTGCCTCATTAAGATTGGACATACCTTGTATTGTCGTAACCGCAGGCCCTATGGCGGACGGATGTTCCAAAAAAGAAGTTTTAACCATGATTAGAGGTTCTTTTGAGGCTGTGGGTAAACTTTCGGCAGGAAAAATCACCGAAGAACGACTTCACGAAATGGAGGAAGAATGTTGCCCGTCGGCGGGTTCTTGTCAGGGACTTTATACGGCTAACACTATGGCTTGTTTGACTGAAGTAATGGGAATGAGCCTTCCGTTTTGTGCTACGGCTTCTGCTGTTTCTTCAAAGAAAAAACAAATTGCTTTTGAATCGGGCGTAAGAATTGTCGAGCTTGTTGAAAAAAATATAAAACCGTCCGATATTATAAACAGAGATTCACTTAGAAATGCGATTATTGCGGATTTGGCACTGGGCGGGTCAACAAACTCGATTTTACATCTGCTTGCTATTGCCAACTCAGGCGGAATAGATATTACGCTTAAAGATTTTGATGAGTTGAGTTATAAAATTCCGCAAATTATAAAACTTGACCCTTCCGCTTTGCCGACAATGACAGATTTGCACAATGCGGGCGGAATTCCTGCCGTATTAAAAACAATGTATGGCAATACCCCTGAACTCAAAGATTTAACAGGTGTTTCAGGGTTAAAAATTTCCGAAATCGCAAGTCGGGCTTGGGCGGATAACGATATTATACATACTTTGGACAATCCGATTACCTCAAACCCCGGTTTGGGAATACTTAAAGGCAATCTTGCAAAAGACGGCGCAGTAATAAAAATTTCGGGTGTAGACCCCTCTGCTTTGACTTTTGAAGGAAGGGCAAAAGTGTTTAACTCCGAAGAAGAAACAATGGAGGCAATAGACAAAGACCTTATTAAAGAAGGTGATGTCGTTGTAATTTGTTACGAAGGCCCTAAAGGCGGTCCGGGAATGAGAGAAATGCTTGCGCCTACATCTATGATTGTGGGCAAAGGGCTTGGGGCAAAAGTTGCTTTGATTACTGACGGTCGTTTTTCCGGCGGTACAAGAGGTCTTTGCATAGGTCACATTTGTCCTGAGGCTGCTGCAGGCGGAATTATAGGCTTGATTAAAAACGGTGATAAAATTACAATAGATATACCGGCAAGAAAATTGGAGCTTCTTGTGAGTGATGAAGAACTTGAACAAAGACGTAAAGAGTTTAAACCTTTGCCACCAAAAGAAGTAAAAGGATTTCTTGCAAAATACGCTAAAACCGTACAAAGCGCAAGCGTTGGTGCAGTGACTAGGTAGGTTGTTCTTGTACTAAGGTTAAGGCGTAAAAATTTTATTTGATTGTCACCCTGAATTTATTTCAGGGTCTATCCAAAAGGAATAGTTATCATTAATTTATTTAAAAAAGATAACTTTGTTTTCGGGAAAGGTGCTGAAACAAGTTCAGCATGACATAATGAATATTAAATAAAAACATATCATTAAAAGAATTATAGATTGTAAAGGAATAAAATTATGTCAGGACATTCAAAATGGTCAACCATTAAACACAAAAAAGCGAAAGTGGATGCACAAAGAGGCGTTGCTTTTCAAAAGTATTCAAGAGAAATTATAGTAGCAGCAAAAATGGGCGGTGGTGACCCTGCCGCAAACTTCCGTTTGAGAACAGCTATTGAAAAAGCAAAAGCAGGCGGATTGCCTAACGACAATATTAAACGTGCCATAGAAAAAGGCTGTGGTTCGGGAGCTTCCGAAAACTATGAAGAACTTAACTATGAAGGCTACGGTGCAGGCGGTGTTGCGGTTATTGTGGAAGCAATGACAGACAACAGAAACCGTACGGCAGGTGATATCAGAAGCTATTTTACAAAATTCAACGGTAATCTTGGTGAAACAGGTTGTGTAGGTTGGATGTTCAAATCAGCAGGTGTTGTTACTTTTGCCAAAGATGAAGTTGATTATGAAAACCTTTTTAATGAGGCTATAAACGCAGGTGCAGACGATTTTATTGATGAAGAAGACGAGTATAAAATTATTACTTCTCCCGAAAATTTCCAAATAGTAGTAGAATCTTTGGAAAAATTGGGCTTCAAACATACTTCTGCAGAACTTACAAAACTTCCTGAAAATACATTGGAAATTACTGACGAAAAAACAGCAAAAATGATTTTGTTGTTAATGGATAAATTGGAAGAACACGATGATGTTCAAAATGTTTATTCAAACTTCGATATTCCCGATGAAGTAATGGAAAAAGTACAGATATAGCAGATTATTTAATATTGAGTGAAACATTGAAAAGGTGAGCAAATGCCACACCGGATTAGTATTCTGCACTTTTGTTAAAAAGTGTTGTGATTTGGAATACAATTTTAACAATCTTTTAAATCACTTCCAAAATAACCGACAATGTATTTGTAATTGTTTAATACTTCTTCAATCGGAATTACTTTTCGTATATTGCCACGTTTGTTTTTTATAGTAACTTTATTTTCCGCAAGATTTACATCTTCGAGCACATATACATGCCATCTTTTGTCATCAACTTTTTTTATGCCTGTTCCAATAACAAAACTATGGTCTTTTTCTTTATCCATTCTTTCAAATAGCTCCATAACTTCTTTTTTATATGGTTTAAGATTAATATTAAATGATTTTTCAGCTATATTTACAGTTGGTTCTTTTCCTGTAAGTTGTTTCATAAAATTAGAAACAACATTAAATTCAAAAGTAAAATTTTTAAATAAAGATGCTATGCGACAAACTAAAGGTTTTGTTTTATAGCATTTTTCATATTCATTTACTGAAATATCCAAAGCTCTAACAATTTTGTTATCTTGATGTTTGTATAATTTTTCATATCCATCAATTGCTTGTGAAACAGGCACGTAATAATATTGTTTATTTCCGTCAGGGGAATGTAAACAACATTTCAAAAGTTCTGAATTGTAATCAGCGTATGAAATTCTGTTTTGAAGCATTTTTGTACCGTTAGAAGAATTTGAAAATGCTTCAAGGGCAGATACTATATAACAATCACTAAAATGTTGGTGAGCGGAACGCAGTGATTCTACATCCTTTTTACAAATAGGAGGTGAGATAGGCATTATAAAATTTTGAACACTTACTTCCATATATATATAAAACCATTTTAATGTATAAAATTGACATCTCTAAAGACTTAAATTATAAAATAATATATAATAATTTTGTGTTAATAATTTATATAAGAGTTTGGTTATGAAAATAATAGTTTTTATTCTTGCAGTTGCAGCGATTTGGTTTGCGTATACAAATTGGGGTACTCCGTTAAACGTTGATAAAGCTATACAGCAAGGTACTTCTAATATCAAAACAGAAAAAAGCATTGATAAAGTTATTCATGGCAGAGAAAATACAGCTAAAGACAATCAAGAAGCATTAGATAAAATTTAGTTACTTTGACCTGCTCTGTAACCGCACCACGCAAATATAGCAGGCATAACTTTGTCTAAATGCAATTGTTTTATGAGTGGAAATTTGGCAACAACAAGTGCGCCCAATGCATCGTCCATGTTGGCAATAGAATCTTTTAATGTAAGTTTTCTGTCAGGTTCTTTGTCTTTTGGATCATTGATAATATTAGACAAAAATGCAGCAAATGGCATGCCTGCGAACATACTTGTTAAAATAGCTGCTGTTTTAACAGGTCGGGAATGATTGTATTTAACATTATCTTCAAGTAATTTCATCACACCGCCTACAAAAAGTGTGGGTATAGTGGCGTTCATAAACTGGAAAACGCCTTCTTTGAACTTTCTTTTTTTATCAGTTTTTTTGTCTGTTAAAATACCTGCTGTTACACCGCTAATGATACTTGTACTACTTAAAGCAATTACTTCTTTTATGCCGTAATCTATTTTAAAAAGGTCAATCAGTTTTTTTAATCCGTTTTGTTTTTTTGCAAAATAAATCATAGGTAAAAGCGTTGATACAACAGAAGCTGTTGCTGTAATTACCTTTGTTTTTGTTTCGTTCTTTTCTGTTCGGTGATTTCTTTTATACATTATAGAATTATAAGAGCCTTTTTGAGGAGCAGTAGAAATTACACCATCTTGAAATGCGCTAAAAACTTTGGAATTTATTTTATTATTATGTATGGTTAGTGTCATTACAATTTCTCTCTTACAAGAATATCAAAACACACAAAATAAAATTTTGCTATAATCTTTTTTGAAAATAAACAAAACTTATTAGAAAGAGAAAAAAATGAAAACAGATAATATTAAAAATGCAAAAAATTATCACAATTTAGGTGAAAGATTTCAAAAAGGTTTTGAATATCTCCAAAAAACAGACCTTTTAAATTTGCAAAACGGTAAATATGAAATTGATGGCAAAAATTTATTTGTATCCGTTCAGGATTATACTTCAAAACCCTTGAGTGAAGGTAAATTTGAAGCTCACAAAAAGTATGCGGATATTCAATATATTATTAAAGGTAAAGAAAAACTGGGGTATACAACTTCCGATGTTTTAACTCCTGTCAGTGATTTTGATACGGAGAACGATATAGTTTTTTTTCAAGAGAAAGAGCCGATAGAATTTGTTCACGCAAAAGAAGGCGATTTTGTAATCTTTATGCCTCAAGATGCACATATGCCCTGTATTGCGGATAATGTGCCCGAATACGTAAAAAAAGCCGTTGTGAAAGTTTTGTTGTGACCTTTCACCGGCTTTAATTTGAGAAAGATATCAAATGTCTATATTTTTTAATATATTTTTCAAATTTATAATCCCTAATCGTTAACAAATGTTACAATTGTCATAAAATCTTTAAAGTTTTTCTTCACATGCGCCGATAGGAATCATGTACATCAAATGTACGAAATTTTTACTACGATGTTAATAATGCTTGAGGAATGGGCATTATATACATAAATAGCGTATTAGTTAACAAAGAAAGTCAGGAAGAAAATGATTCTCGAGTATTCAGTCAACGAAGCACTGGTTCAACCGGCATGGTTAAAGACCCTCTACGAACTCGTAGAAGAACTTAACTGCCGTTGTCAGACTTATATTGACGAATCTTACAACAGAAGTCGTAAACAGTTTGCCAGAACCAGAACAATTGAGGTATACGGTTCAGAAACGATGCTGTCGTGGTTAAAACTAAGAATGGAAAGATATTCTCACTTTATCAATGAGTTTAATGATAAAGCAGAAATTCAAGCCAATATGAAAGAACAAGGCAGAGGTGAATAATTTGTCATTGCGGTTTGAGTTATATCATGAAAAACCGTGCAAAGACTTATTCTCCTTTTAATTTTCTGTTCATCAATTTATCCAAAAGTTCTTTTGGGGTAATGTCAGTGTATACTGCCTCGTAAATTGCAGAAGAAATCGGCACTTCAATTCCCAATTTTTTTGCAAGTTCACATACTGCTTTTGAGGTTTTCACGCCTTCCGCAACAGAACCCAATTCAGCCAAAATATCATCTATTTTTTTGCCATGTCCCAGCATTGCACCTACTGTAAAGTTACGTGACATCGGGCTTGAGCATGTTGCAATTAAGTCGCCCATGCCGGATAATCCATACAATGTTGCAGGTTTTGCACCCAAAGCAACGCTCACACGTGTAATTTCTGCCATTCCTCGTGTTAAAAGAGCTCCACGACAATTGTCACCGAGTTTCATTGCATCTGCAAAGCCTGAGGCAATTGCAATAACGTTTTTCAAACTTCCGCCAAGCTCTAAGCCGATAACGTCATCATTTGTGTAAAGTCTGAATTTTGACGGCACGGTTAATTTTTCTTGTAAAAATTTTGCAATATCAGGTTTATTTTCACAGGCAACAGAGGCTGCAGTCGGACAACCCATAAGCACTTCTTTTGCTAAAGTAGGACCTGAAAGTATTGCAATATTTGCTTCGGGTAATTCCTGTTTCATAACTTCACTCATTCTCATAAGAGAAGGAAGTTCCAGCCCTTTTGAAGTATTAACAAGTATTTGATTGTCTTTTAAACCTATATGTGCAAGCTTTTTGCACACATCACGTATGCCCGAAGTTGCAACAACAAGTAAAATAATATCCGCATCTTTAATGGCATTTTCAAGATTTGACGTTACTTCTACTTTATCTTGAAGTTGTATTTCAAGCGGTTTTGAGGTGTGTTTGTTATTTTTTAAATCATCAGAAATGTCTTGTTCTCTGCCCCAAACACAAACTTTATCAAAATTGTTTGTTAAAAGCCAAGTGAGTGTAAGCCCCCAGCAACCTGCTCCCAGTACCGTAAGTTTCATATAAAATCCTCTGTTGTGTATAAATAGAATTATAACTTATTATAACATATAACTTTAAAAATCATTTATGCTACAATTTTAAAGTCAGGTATTTAAGAATACAGGGAGAATGAAATGACAGTAACAGAATTAAAATGTGATGTTAAAGATATGGCACTTGCCGAACAAGGCAAAAATAATATTGAATGGGCAATGAAAGACATGCCTGTTTTGGAAAGAATAAAAGCAAGATTTAGAAAAGAACAACCTTTTAAAGGTTTAAGATTAACAGCTTGTGTACATGTTACAAAAGAAACTGCAGCACTTTGTATTGCAATGAAAGAAGGTGGAGCAGATGCCGTACTTGCCGCTTCTAACCCTCTTTCTACTCAAGATGATGTTGCAGCTGCACTTGTAAAATACTGGGGAATACCTGTTTATGGTTATGCAGGTGAATCTTCAGAAACTTATGCAAAACATGTGGAAACAGTTTTAAACCACAACCCAAATATTGTTATTGATGATGGTTGTGATCTTGTAGCAACAATTCACAAAAGCAAACCCGAATTAATCAAAAATATTATAGGTTCTACTGAAGAAACCACCACCGGTATTATTAGATTGCAAGCAATGGAAGCTGACGGAACACTAAAATTCCCTGCCGTAGGTGTAAACAATAGTCTTACAAAACATCTTTACGATAACAGATATGGTACAGGTCAAAGTGCTATTGACGGTATTATCCGAGCAACTAATATTTTACTTGCAGGTAAAACTTTTGTAGTTTGCGGTTATGGTTGGTGTGGAAAAGGTGCAGCCTTGAGAGCAAAAGGTCTTGGTGCAAATGTAATTGTTACTGAGGTAGACCCGCTTAAAGCTCTTGAAGCAGCAATGGAAGGTTATAGCGTAATGCCTATGGCTGAAGCTGCAAAAGTTGGTGATATTTTTCTTTCAATTACAGGTGATAAAAATGTTATAGATGTACATCATATGCTTACTATGAAAGATGGTGTCTTTGTATGTAACGCAGGTCACTTTGACGTAGAAGTGAATGTTAACGGTTTGAAAAAAGAAACATTGGAAATTAAACAAATCAGACCGTCATTAGAAGAATATAAACTTAAAAATGGTAAATCAATTTATGTCTTAGCGGAAGGTAGACTTGTAAACCTTGCTGCTGCAGAAGGACATCCTGCTTCTGTTATGGATATGAGTTTTGCAAATCAGGCTCTTGGTATTGAATATATTGTTAAAAATCAAGGTAAACTTGAAAATAAAATGTATACATTACCACATGAAGTTGATATTGAAATTGCTAAAATAAAATTGGATTCAATGGGAATTAAAATAGACACATTGACTCCGGAACAGGAAGCTTATCTTCATAGTTGGAATTGTGGAACAATATAGCTAGAACAATTGTAATTATGGATTGCAAAAAAGTTTAAGACATAGATAATAAAAGACCCTTATTAAAATTAAGGGTCTTTTATTATATTTTGTATTTTATTCCTTGATTTCTATATTTTTTATTAAAAAAGTTTCGTTCTTTTTGTATGATTTCTTCTGTAAGAATCATATCCATTCCTTTTTCAAATTCATGTCCTTTACCATGTTTGCCTTCGGATAAAGCTTTTTTAATATAAGAATTTACAAGGCTATTTATTTTTTTTAAAAGTAAAGATTCTTGTTCAACTGAAAGTGATTCGCTTTGTATTAATTTTTTATATAATTTTTTAGCTCTATTGGAAAGCAATTTAAAATTATTTGATTTATCATTAATGATTGTCATTAGTGCATTAGCTGCATTTTTTTTGTCAGTAATGTTGGGTTGAAATTTATATTTTGCGTGAAAATATACTGCTGTATTTTTTGCAAATATACTGATATATTTACATTTATTTTCAAGCATTTCCATTATGCTTGTAAGTCTTACCAATTCACCAAAACCGTATTTTCTTCCTTTTTTTGTTGCTCTATACTCTTCTATTGTTTCAATATTCAATCCTCGTATTCTCTGGCTTTTCGGTTCAATAAGCATAGATTCTGTACTAAAAACTTTTTGAAGTGAATTTTTTAGTTCAATTAAAAAAACATCTAAATCCCTATTAACTTCTCTTATTGAAACAGTCAAAGAGTTGAGCAAAGGATGTTTAATTGAAAATGGCTTTATTACTTTTGTATCATTGCGTATGCCTGCCATTTCCCAATCAACTTTAGTGGCAGGTTTTCTTGGAGAAATAACAGCCTGTTTTTGAACTTTTTGAGTAAGTATTGATTTTATCGGTTTTATTTTAACGTTCATACAAACACAAACACTCCTGAAAAAAATTTTTGTCATGCATTTTTACATTATGAAACATTATATTTACTACAACTTGTAATTAAAACGTATAAATCATTTATATTTTTATTTTGAAATGTTTTTATCATCTCATTCATTGTTGAACCTGTCGTAAAAATATCGTCAAAAATTAATATTTTTTTATTTTGAAAATTTTGATAATTTTCACACAATGCGAATGCATCTTTTAAATTTTCTTCCCGTTCTTTTTTAGAGAGTTTGTATTGTGGTTTTGTATTTTTAATTCGTTTTATTAAATCTGTTTCAATTTTGTAATTTTCACCTGAAAGTTTTATAAATTCTTGTGCAACAAGTTCCATGTGGTTGTAAGAACGTTCTTTTTTTCGAGATTCATGCATTGGTACGGGAACTATTACAAATTCGTTATCGGAATGATTGACCTTAATCCAATAATCATACATAAGTTTTGCCTGATAGTAAGCCATATCTTTTTTGTTGTGATATTTTACCGCACGAATTAATTTTTGTGTTTCATCTTTGTACAAAGTTACACAAAAAATGTTGATATTATTAATTTTTTTTATGGGTTTAAACTTGAATATAGGGATTTTGTTAAAACAATTGTCGCACATGGCTTTTCCTGAATGTGCACTTTTGCAAAAATAACAACGTTTTTTATAAATAAAATCAAGAAATTGTCTGAAAAATTTTAACATACATTTATTATAACAAACCGTACTATCATAAATCATTGTATATGATAAAATATTTATATTGTTTACAAACTTTCAATTTACAGTTATTTTAAATTGGTTTTAAGGTTTGTGCATTTAATAAATTGTGAATAAATTTCATAACAACATTAAAGAGGAATAAATTTTTATGAACATAATTATAATGATATTGTTAATAAGTTTTTTAATACTTGTTCATGAACTGGGACATTTATTAACCGCAAAAGCTCTCGGGTTTAAGGTAACAAGGTTTGGTTTTGGTCTTCCTGTTGGTCCTACCATTTTTAAAACTCATATAGGCGATTTGGAAATAGTTGTTCATGCCTGTTTGTTAGGCGGTTATGTATCTTTTCCGGATGATGAAGAAAATCCTGATTTGCCAAAAGATTCAAAGGACTTTTTTTATAATCAACCTGTGTGGAAAAGAGCTATTGTACTTTCTGCCGGTGTAATTGCAAATATGCTTTGTGCAATTGCGCTTGTAATGTTTACCGCAACATTTACACACAAGTTACCTACTGACAAAGCTGTGGTTTATGTAAAAGCTATTAAAGAAGCAAAAGGTGCTCAAGTTCAAAATTCAGGTTTGCAAAAAGGAGATATTATCTTAAAAATTAACGGTTCAGATATTATTCAGCCGTTTCAAACAAATATTTATGCAAAAGCAAGTGCAAAATTTGACGGATACATTTCAAACAAGATTTATAAAACCGTTTTAAAAGATTTGCAAGACAAAAATCCTCAAATAAAAGATGTATCTCTCCCGATAATACAGGGCGAAAAAATAAAACTTATTCCGCCTCGTGACGAAGAAGCACAACATCTTTCTGCAGCGGCATTAATGGGTATAGAAAAAATTAAAAACGACCCGATAAAATTAAATTCTACACAGATAAAATTACGTAATGAAATTCAAGATAAAAAAATTGCAATTGCGGACGGAAAAGTTACGCTTGAAGATATTGCAAAAGCAATTGCCGATACAAGAAAGCAAATGATTTTTACGGTAAAAAGAACAGTTAATGGTGAAGAAAAAATTCTGGAATTAAAACCGATTTACTCTAACGAAGAAGGCGTAATAGGTATTGAACGTGACGGGGACAGAATTTTGATTCATACAACTTCGCCAAAAACCATTATTCTCGGTTCTTTGCAATATACTTGGATTAATACAAAATACACACTTATAGGGGTAGAAAAACTAATTACGGGACAAATCCCAGTAAAAGAACTCAGGGGTATTATCGCTGCAACAAAAATGGGCGGTGATATGATTGAACATACAGGGTTGTTAAACGGTATACTCTTGACGGCAATAATAAGTATAAACCTTGCTGTTATGAACCTTTTGCCAATTCCGGCATTAGATGGCGGACATTTAATGTTTTTGATTATTGAAAAAATTAAAGGTAAACCGATTGACGAAAAAGTTATGGCAAAAGTCAGCAATTTCTTCTTTTTGCTTTTAATTATTTTGATGATGGTGCTGATATTTAATGATATATTTGCCATTGTAACAAAACAAATCTAATAATATTGTAAGAGGTATTTTGCCAACAATGGAAATGTTAACGTTTTTACAGGACAATACAAAGGATAACAGGTTGATTCGGTGGCCTGAATCTTGTTTCCCTCTTAAATTTTATATAGCACCATTTCGATGGTATAAAAGGCAAATCAATGATTCTTATAAATATCAGGCAATGGTGCACAGAGCCTTGACAGAATGGGAAAAAGCAAGTGGCGGAAAAGTTAAATTTAAACTTGTACAAACTTTGAATGAATCTCAGATAAATTTGGATTGGAAACGTGTAGACAGAAAAGCATTGGGACATTGTTATTTTGATTTTTTAGACGGATATAAGCTTTATTCTGCAGATGTTCAAATAGGGTTGTCTGATGGGATTATTCATCAACAATATCAAGATGAAAACGAGGTTTATCACACTATTTTGCATGAAATAGGGCATGCTCTCGGTTTAGGGCATAGTCCTTATGATACCGATATTATGTATACTCCGCACAAATACGGCGTTGCTTCGCTTTCTAAAAGAGATGCAGCTTCAATACAATGGCTTTATAAATTGCCATTGGGTATAAGTGTTTCAGAAATGGCAAAACGTTTTGGAGTAAATTCCGACAATTTTGATTATATAATTGCAAATGCATCGGGCATAAAAAACGGTGAATTCGAAAATGTGAAAAACTCAATAAAAATCCCTAAAAAAGATCTCATGAATGAGCAAGACAAAATTGCGGAAATTAAAAAATATAACCTTGGTTTGCAAAATATAAAAATATCCTCTGATGTTCAAGAATACATAAATAAAAAAATTATTATGCCAAAAGATAAACAATAAAAATCCGCTGTCTTGGATTATTGGCGTTCACAAGGTTAAGTATTCCGTTTCAAATATCCAAATTAAACAATGCAAGGTTCCCTTGCACGCCGTAGGCGTAATACGGCTTTGCCGTTGTAACATTGATTAAGCACAGTTTATTTTTAAAATAAATTTTGACAGCCTGAAATGAAATGTAATGGATGCAAAATTTGTTTTGAAAATATTTACTGTGCTTTTTAATAGCGTCAGTTTTCTTTTCTTTGGTTCGTTTCTTTTCTTTTGCCACGCCACTCAAAAGAAAAGAAATGAACGTAAAAAAAAGATTAACAACGCAAGTCAGTCAAATTTTGCATTGTGTTTTTTATACCACAGTCGCACTAGTCACTATTTGCTAATCATAAAAAATATGATTGTTTTATGCTTATCCGTGACGCCATTTTCTATAGCTCGCCCCAGCTCGCTAAGAAAAGAAGGCAAATCCGCTACATATTAATTAATCTTCTCAATTCGTCAGGACGGCTTGTTTTTGCCAGTGCATCATCTGCCGTAATTAGGTTGTTTCTGTAAAGGTTTGCAAGAGCTGTTTCAAGAGTTTGCATACCTTGAGCAGCACCTGTTTGCATTGCAGAATACAATTGTGAAGTTTTTCCTTCTCTGATAAGGTTTGCAATTGCACCGTTTACAACCATGATTTCTTGAGCCATTACACGACCTTTTTTCTCACCTTTTTCATCAAGTTTAGAAAGTAATGTTTGTGAGAATACTGCCGTTAAAGAGTTTGACAACATAATACGCACTTGTTGTTGTTGTCCTTGTGGGAATACGTCAATAATACGGTCAATAGTTTGGCTTGCCGAAGATGTGTGAAGTGTGCCCATTACCAAGTGACCTGTTTCAGCAGCTGTAATAGCAAGAGAAATAGTTTCAAGGTCACGCATCTCACCTACGAGAATAACGTCAGGGTCTTCACGCAATGCTGATTTTAGTGCGTTAGCAAAAGAACGAGTGTCTTGACCCAATTCTCTTTGGTGTATAACACTTTTTTTAGATTTGTGAATATATTCAATAGGGTCTTCAATTGTTAAAATGTGTTCATTTCTGTTTTCGTTAATATAATCAACCATCGAAGCCAAAGTTGTAGATTTACCTGAACCTGTCGGACCTGTAACAAGAATGAGTCCTCTTGGTTTTTCGGTAATTTTTCTGACAATTGCAGGTAAACCTAATGACTCAAATGATGGAACTTGAGTGTTAATAGTTCTGAAAGCGGCAGCATAAGTTCCGTTGTTTTTGTATACATTAACACGGAATCTGCCCAAACCATGTATACCGTATGAAAGATCCATTTCCCAGTCTTGTTCGAGTTTTCTTCTTTGTTCATTATTTAATATTGGGAAAACTAATGATTCTACATTTTCTGCAGTAAGTGCACCCGTTGTTGTTCTGACCAGTTTACCATCTATACGGAATACAGGGGGTAAATTGGCAGAAATGTGAATATCACTTGCGCCTTTTTCAACAGCGGCTTCCAATAATTCTTCTATTAACATGTTCGCTCCTAATATATCTTTTTAATGATATAATTATTGTAAAATTTATATAAGAAAATTTTACAATTCTAAACACATATTGTCAAAAAAATTATGGAGAAGATTTATGTCAAATATAAAACCCGTAAAGCTAAGAAATTTTGAAATAGGCGCTGATAAACTGACAATTCTTGCAGGACCTTGTGCCATTGAAAGCAAAGATGTTCTTTTTACTGTTGCAGAGGCTTTAAAAGAACTTACGGAAAAACTTGATATAAATTATGTTTTTAAATCTTCTTTTGATAAAGCAAACAGGAGTTCTATAAAATCTTTTAGAGGTCCCGGATTGGAAAAAGGTCTTGAGCTTTTGTCAGAGGTAAAAAAAGAGTTTGATTTACCAATAGTAACGGATATTCATACCCCCGAACAAGCACAAGCTGCTGCAGAAGTGGCTGATATATTGCAAATTCCCGCATTTTTGTGCAGACAAACAGATTTGCTTGTTGCAGCGGCAAAAACAGGAAAAATCGTAAACATAAAAAAAGGTCAATTCCTTGCCCCTGCACAAATGAGACCGCTTGCACAAAAAGTTTCGGATTCGGGCAATGACAAAATTTTATTTACGGACAGAGGTACAAGTTTTGGTTACAACAATCTTGTTGCTGATATGAGAGGCATACCTATAATGCAGGAAATGGGTTATCCTGTTGTGTTTGATGCAACTCACAGCGTACAATTACCTGGTGGTGCCGGAGAGTCTTCTTCAGGTGAAAGAAAATTTGTTTCCACACTTGCAAAATCCGCAGTTGCTGCAGGTGCAAAAGCTTTGTTCTTTGAAGTTCATCCCGATCCGGACAAAGCTCTTTGTGACGGTCCAAATATGCTATCTATTGAAATGGCACAGGATGTGTTTAAAATTTGTAATGACCTGTTTGAAATGGTTAATTAAAAATTGCTGTTTCTTTATTTTGGGTTTTGGCAAAGAATTGCAAGTTTAGGAGATTTTTCGGGACATTGCCCTTCTGAATGATATAAAGCAAAGCAAGTAGGTTTGGGGGGGCTGCCAAAACATCATTAAACTAATTCAAATAAGGCAATTCTTCGTTTTTATCCAATGTTTTTGCGTTATTTTTAAATATTTTGGATTTATAAATACCGAGTTTTGCTAATGCATACAGCATGCTTACTCTTAAACATCCAAAACCGTATTTACAACTGCGCATAAAGTTGATTGATGACGCATCGGGGAAGTATTTTGTCGGACAACTGATTTGACCTACGCTAAAACCTTTATAAAATACAAGTGCAAGCATTTCGTTGTCAAAAACAAAATCGTCATTGCAGTCTTTTAGCGGACATTTTTCCAATACTTCTCTGGAAAAAGCTCTAAAACCCGTATGATATTCAGTTAGACGTTCCCCCATAAGAAGGTTTTGGATAAACGTTAAACATTTGTTTGCAACAAATTTGTACAACGGCATGCCGCCTTCTAAAGCACCTTTGCCTATAAAACGAGAGGCAATACACGCATCATATTCATCAAAAGCTATCATTGTTGCCATTGCAGGTACGAGTTTTGGTGTGTACTGGTAGTCAGGGTGAACCATTATTATAATATCCGCATCGGTTTTGAGTGCTGCTGTATAGCAAGTTTTTTGGTTGCCGCCGTAACCTTTGTTTTTGTCGTGCACAATAGTGGTTATACCGAGCCTTTTGGCAACTTCTTTTGTTTTGTCAGAGGAGTTGTCATCTACAAGAATGATTTCATCAATAATATCTTTGTACAATTCGTTATATGTTTGCTCAAGAGTTTTTTCCGCATTGTATGCAGGCATAATAACCGCAACTTTTTTATTGTTTATCATTCTTAACCCCTCTGTCATGTTATCGTCATTCTGAACCCTAAAAGGGTGAAGAATCGCAATATTTATGAGATTCATCGCTACGCTTTGAATGACATTAATTTTTATAATGTACTACAATGACATTTCTTCCATAGTATAATAAAAACTGACGGATAAAACAATTATTGTAAAAGTTTGGTTAATGTATGGAGAAATTTAAAGAAATTTTTGAAAAATACTGCTTAAAAGAAGGATTGTTTATATTTGTAATCAGTGCTTTTCTGTTTTTTTTGTTTTACGGAAAGCAAGACGTATACCTTGTAGATGTTGGCAGAGAGGCCTATATCCCTTGGCAAATGCTTAAAGGACAATTGCTTTATAAAGATATTTTTAACGTTTACGGTGCTTTGGGATATCAAATTAATGCAATATTGTATTACATTTTTGGTGTGCACTTAAACACGCTTTATTTTGCAGGTTTTTTTAATTCTTTAATAATTTTATATTCTGTGTTTTTTATATCAAAACTATTTGTTGATAAGAAAATCTCACTGACTGTTACGGCTCTTGTGCTTGGTGCTTGTGTGTATTCTAACAGTTTATTTTTTAATTTTATTTTTACATATTCATATAGCGCAGTATATGCACTGTCGGGGTTTTTGCTTTCTTTGTATTTTGCATTGAAATTTATACGTGACAAAAAAAATTATGCGTTTATTTTGGCATTTTTATTTGCAGGATTTTCTTTTGCCTGCAAAATAGAAAATGCCCCGTATTTTTGTTTTTTGTTTGTTTGCTTGCCGTTTGTAGTTAAAAAAGATTGGAAAAAATATCTGTATGCGTTAACTGCATTTTTGGTGTTTCCTGTTTTGTCGTTTGGTACATTGTTGATTCAAGGCGTAAGTATAAACGACCTGACCCATGCTGTTGTGTTAATAAAAAGGCTTGTGGAAGCAAAAGCAACAACATACTTTTATTTTAACTACGGATTGTATTTTCATAAAGCAATATTTTTAAGAGTTTTGGGTTATGTCTTTAAACTTTTTGTATTTTCTCTTATCCCGTTTTGCGTAGCATTTATATTGAATTTTATTAACGTAAAATATGTTAAAAATAAGTTTGTAAGCTTGTTTATCAAGCTGTCAGTGTTTGTTTTTGCAATGGTTTTTGTATTTAAACATCTCAGATTTTTTGAATCGAATAATCACAACATGTTTTGCTGGCTTGGAACGGCTTGTTTGTTGATTCTTACAGGCATGTCTGTTGTTTATATTTATAAATACATAAAAAATAAAAGACCTATACAAACCGCCGATTTAATGTTTTTATTTCTCCTTGTATCGACTGTTTGTGTATCGTTTAAGGGTTTGTTTGCCATTACTTTAACCTGTTACGGGACTTTTACCGTTGCTGCATTAATTATACCGTTTGTAATATTTTTAACTAAGTATCTTCCCATAAAATTACCTCAAAATGGACAAACTGCTTTTGTACAAACCGTTGTCATGATGAGTGTTATGGCTGTTTTTGCCTGTTTGTCCGCAAACATTGACAGAATTACAACAGGTAATTTGTATACGATTAAAACTGCAAAAGGACTTATGAGTATACGTAGCGTTTATCCAAACCAAAATGTACTTTTGGATTATATTGTAAAAAATACTCCCCAAAACGCACGTATAGTAGTTGTACCTGAGGGTGTAACAATAAATTTTCTTACACAACGTGACAGTCATAACAAATATTATTATTTGATTCCGGGGAATGTAGAAGTCTTTGGAGAAGAAAATATTTTAAACGATTTTAAACAAAATCCGCCGGAATACTTTGTTACCCAAAATCTGTCATACTCCTGTTACGGAGTGGATGACTTTTGCAGTTATGCAGGCAATATATGTGATTTTATCAATCAAAATTATGTTCAAGAAATCGGAGTAAACGGCGATATTAAAATGTATCTGTACAAGCGTAGATAATTATGTTAGTATCAAAATGATACTAATCTTGCAAGATAAAAAGTATAAAGTAGGTTGGGCTTTCAGCCCAACATCATAAATCTTGTTGTTGGGGTAGAAACCCCAACCTACAATGTTAATAAACAAAATCCTAACGAGAACACCATGAACAACATGCCTGAATGCCCTATAGAACTTGTTTTTGAACTTATCGGAAACAAATGGAAAGTAAGAATTTTAAGAGATTTGCTGGACGGACAAAAACGATTCGGCGAACTGAAAAAATCTACGGGTGCATCACAAAAATCGTTAACAACACACCTTAGAGAACTCGAGGAAGATGAAATTGTAATAAGAACAGCATATCCGCAAATTCCGCCAAAAGTGGAATACAGCCTGACAGATGTAGGTATTAGCCTTGCACCGATACTGGATGCTATGGCAGGCTGGGGTACGGATTACAAAAAGTACTGTGAATTGAAAGAAAAACTTAAGCGTTAGTGAAGGCTTGAAGGGGCTTTCAGGACTGAAAGACCCGAAAGCCGTAACTGTCCGAGAGCGACGTTACGGAGAAAACGAAGTTTTCGTAGTGAACAAATCTTTGATTTGACAGGAGCGAAAAACTTAAGCGTTAGTGAAGGCTTGAAGGGATAATTAAATGAAAACACAATCAAAAAATATAAAAGATATCGTTAAATCAACAAACTTAAAACACATAGCCATTATTATGGATGGTAACAGACGTTGGGCAAAAGAAAAATTTTTGCCCTCTGCAATGGGACACCAAAAAGGTGTGGATTCTTTGCGCAGTACAATGAGGCTTTTTGATAAATTCGGTATAAAACACCTTACAGTATATGCTTTTTCTACGGAAAATTGGAACAGAAAAAAAGAAGAAGTTGAATTTTTAATGAGTTTGTTAGCCAAAACTTTGCTTAACGAACTTGATGAAATGCATAAAGAAAATGTGCAAATCAGATTTTTAGGCAACATTTCGGGGCTTAGCGAGGAGCTGCAAAAAATAGTTAAAAATGCAGAGGAAAAAACCAAAGACAATACGGGTGTAAACCTTAATATAGCTTTCAATTACGGCTCTCGTGACGAGATTACAAATGCAGTAAAAGAGATTGTAAAAAGTGAAATTAAACCCGAAGATATAACCGAAGATACAATATCAAATTACCTTTATACAAAAAATATTCCCGACCCTGATTTGCTAATCAGAACAGGGGGTGAAAAAAGAATAAGCAACTATCTTTTATGGCAGCTTGCATATTCCGAGCTTTATGTCACAGATGCATATTGGCCTGAGTTTGACGAAGAAGAACTTACAAAAGCAATTGTGGAATTTGAACACAGAAACAGAAGATTTGGAAAATAAATTATGAAAAAAATAGCACTTGGGACATCAAACCCTCACAAACTTGAAGAAATAAACGCAATGATAAAGGATATTTATCCTGATAGTGTGGAATTTGTACTTGTAGAAGGGGATTTTGACCCTGTGGAAAATGGAACAACATTTGCGCAAAATTCCTATATAAAAGCGGCGGAAGCTGCAAAAATTATGGGAATCCCCGCACTTGCGGATGATACAGGGCTTTGCGTGGATGCCTTAAATGGCAGACCGGGGTTGTATTCCGCAAGATATGCACCTGACCAAAAATCAAAAATATCAAAACTATTGGGTGAGCTTGAAGGTGTCGAAAAAGAAAAAAGAACGGCTCATTTTGAATGTACAATGACTTTGGTATCGCCTGACGGTACAACGCTGCATCAACAAACAGGCAGAATTGACGGTTATATTGACACAAAACCTTCGGGAGAACACGGTTTTGGATATGACCCGTTGTTTTTTATACCCGAATTAAACAAAACCATGGCAGACCTTACGCTTGAAGAAAAAAATACTTTGAGCCACAGGGCACGTGCATTAATGCCTATGGTTGAGTGGATAAAGGAAAATATGTAAAGCATGCTACTTTAAACAATTGTAAATTTGTTGTAATATAATTTCATTATAATCATCAAAGTCAGGTTAAAAAATGCTTAAATTATTCAATACTTATTCGGGACAAACAGAAGAATTTATCCCTATTAACGGAAACAAAGTAAACATGTACGTTTGCGGTCCTACCGTTTATGACCATCCGCACCTTGGACATGCCAGATGTTATATTACGTGGGATGTTTTGTACAGATATCTCAAGTTTTTGGGTTATGACGTAAAATATTGCCGCAACGTAACTGACGTTGACGACAAAATTTTGAATAAATCAGTTAAAGAAAACTGCTCACCTGACGAAATTGCAAAAAAATATTACGATATTTTTTCAGATTCCATGAAAAAACTTCAAAATCTCAAACCCGATATTGAGCCATTTGCCACAAAAACTTTGGGCGATATGATAAAAATGGTTAAAACTCTTATAGAAAAAGGCTATGCTTACGAGGCAGAGGGAGATGTTTACTTTAGAGTAAAAAAATTTCCAAGATACGGGTATCTAAGCAAACAACCTATTGATGACCTTGAATCGGGTGCAAGGGTTGAGGCTTCTTCCATAAAAGAAGACCCGTTGGATTTTGCTTTGTGGAAAAAAGATGAAAAATTTGGGTACAAAAGTCCTTGGGGCGTAGGCAGACCTGGGTGGCACATAGAGTGTTCGGCAATGAGCAAACGTCATCTTGCCGATGAAATCGATATCCATGCCGGCGGTGCGGATTTAATCTTCCCTCACCACGAAAACGAAATTGCTCAATCGGAATGTGCAAACGATTGCAAATTTGTAAAATATTGGCTGCACAACGGTTTTGTTACTATTAATAAAGAAAAAATGTCAAAATCACTTGGCAACTTTATTACAATAGACGGCTTGTTGGCAAAATATGATGCAAACACAATCAGATTTTTTATTTTAACAAACAACTACCGCATGCCGGTAGAGTTCAATGATGAGGCACTTGAAGCGGCAGCAGCGGGTGCAAAAAGACTTAAAAATGCAGCGAACAATGTTCTTGCATGGGTGGGCAAAGATGCATTGAACGAAAACATCGAAGGCGAAGAAATTGAAGAATTTAAATCCGCAATGAATGACGACTTAAACACTTCAAAAGCTTTGGCGGTGCTTTTTGACCTTGCAACAAAAGCAAACAAAGCAAAAGATTCAAATGACAAAGAAAATGCCATAAAATATATTTCTTTGTTAATTAAGCTTTCACGTGTTTTGGGTTTTGATTTTGAAAAAATAGAATTGGACGAAAATCAGCTCAAAGAGAAACTCGACACAATTATTGACGAGTTTGATTTCATTACGGACAAAAACGCAACGGCAAAAGAAATTATGGATAAAATAATAGAAGTCCGTAATACTGCACGTGCGGAAAAAAATTGGACAGTGGCGGACAACATAAGAAACTCGCTGGACAAAATAAATATTGTACTCAAAGACTCCAAAGACGGTACGGTTTTTGAAATGAAGTAGCGGATTTGCACTCTGCCGAACAAAACAATCCGGTGAATTGTTTTGTGAGAGGGGACGGAGTGAAACGAGCGTAAAGCAAATCCAAGACAGCGGATTTGCACTCTGCCGAACAAAACAATCCAGTGAATTGTTTTGTGAGAGGGGACGGAGTGAAACGAACGAAAAGAAAATCCAAAACAAAGTTACATAGTAGGTTGGGGTTTCTACCCCAACAGCACTATTCAACAAAAACGAAAGTTGGCAAAGTATGTTAAAAATAGGTCTCACAGGTAACATTGCGGCAGGAAAATCCATTGTACAAAGCTACATTGAAAAAAAAGGCATTCCCGTAATTGATGCCGATTGGATTTGTCACAGATTAATGGAAGAAAACGACGAAGTTATCGAAAAGGTGACAAAACTTTTTGAAGGCAAAGACATTTTTCTTGAGGACGGACGACTTGGACGTCACAAAATCGGTTTAATTGTGTTTTCCGACCCCGAAAAAATGGAGGCGTTGGAAGATATTTTGCATCCGCTTGTTGAAAAAAGGATTATGGAATTTTTTGAAGAAAACGAAGACGAAGAAATTGTTGTCGCTTCCGTTCCTTTGCTTTTTGAAGAAAACATGCAAAACCTTTTTGACAGAACAATTCTTGTTTGTGCAGACAAAAAAATTCGCTTGCAAAGGCTTATGACCCGCAGAGGATATCCTTTGGAGCACGCAATTGAGCGTATAAATGCACAGGTTTCGCAGGAAGAAAAAAGAAACATGGCAGATTTTATTATTGAAAACAACAACAACCTCATAGAGCTTGAAACTCAAATTGAAAAAACACTCGAAAGGCTTTGGTTACAATAATGAAACTGTATAAAATACCTGACAAATTTATTTTCAGGACAATTTTTGCATTGATTATTTTGTGGAATTTAAAATACTTTTTTCTGATTTTTCAAATTCCTTTTACAATGCTTTTTGTCCCTTATATTGAAAAAAACGGTTTTTATTCACAGGTTAGCGATATTAAAAATGCCGTAAAAGATGTCAAAGATTTTCAAGACGAAGGCAAAGTCGGTTTTGTATCCGATACCTTGCAGGCGAATGTGTTTGATTTGGAAGATTCTATAAGGGATTTTTACATTATTCAATACGCAATTGTGCCGTCTGTTTTAAAAAATGATACAGAAGAAACTTATGCGGTTGGCATGTTTGAAAAAACTTTGCAAAAACCAAAAGGTTTTAATGAGGTGAAAAAAATTAACCAAAAGACATATTTGTATAAAAGGACAGAAAAATGATATTCGGGTTGATTCTCGGTTTTTTAATTACATTATGCACAGGATATTTTGCGGTATCTGTTATAGAACGTGAAATGGAATTACGCTTTAGACTTTTATTTGCCATACCTTTGGGGTTTGGTATAAGCTCTGTTTTATACTTTTTATATGTGTTTTTTAATATCAACAACTTTAAAGCGTTTGAAATTGCGGAAATTGCATTGGCAATCGTGCTTGCACTCTTTTATTACAACGAAGAAAAACCCGATATGAGCAAACACAAATTTAAAAAACTCTCAAATTGGTTCTATCTTCTTAATTTGTATTCCGTATTGATATTTTTAAAATATTTTATAAACAACCCTATGGGCAGTTGGGACGGGTTTAGGATTTGGAACATAAAAGCGGAGTTTTTAGCCCTCAATTCTCCTTTGTGGCAAAATATGTTTTCTTTGCCGCATTTTATGTCGCACAATGATTATCCGCTTTTGCTTCCGTCTTTAACTGCAAGACTTTGGAACTACACAGGAGTGCACAATTTTGTTGTTAATGCAACAATCGGCTTGTTTTTTACTTTCGGGCTTGTGTATTTACTTTTTCAGGCAATTGAGTATTTTAAAAGGGATATTTTCATATTGTCAACTAAATCTAAGTTAACCAACATTAATGTCCGTAATAACCACGTAGGGTCACTATACAAATCCGCCATAGATAACGTTGCAATTGCCGTTACTTCCGTATTTATGATACTGGATGTTTTTATTGTAAATGGTGCGCATCAGTGCGCTGACGTACCGCTTGCGTTTATGTTTTTGTCTGCGGTTGTGTGCTTGTTTATGTATTTTAAAAAAGAAAAAATTTCTTACATTGTTCTTGGCATAATTTTTGCGGCACTTGGGGCATGGACAAAAAATGAAGGTATGATGTTTTGTGTAATTTATCTTGGCACAATATTTGTTTGGTTTTTAAAAGAAAAATCTTATAAATATGCAATTATAACCCTTGTAACAGGGGCAATACCTCTGTGCGGCTTAATGCTCTTTAAACATATCGTTAATTTTCAAAACGACCTTGTTGCAGGATTTTTTGCTATAAAATCTTATAACTTTGCTTTGGATTTACACAGATATACGGTGATTTTTAAAACTTTCTTTTCCATGATATTTACAAGGTTTACATTGCTTTGGGTGTTACTTTTGCTTTGTGTAAAAGGGTTTAGGATAAAAGAACAAAACAAAAAACCGTTTGCTTTGGCATGTATAATTTTTGTTTTGTGTACTATCGGATATTTTTTGGTTTATTTAATATCACCGCATGATATAAATTGGCTTGCCGAAAACTCTATGGACAGGATAATTCTTCAAATGCTTCCCGTATTCTTGTTTTTATTTTCCATAAATTTAAGAATCGGTAAACCCGACAGTATAAAGTAATTACTTTATATTACACAATAATATGCTAGAATTATTATGTAAAAAGATAAGGTAAAAATCATGAAAAATATAAAAAACAAAATTATTATATCTGTAATGTCTATATTGCTTTTAACGGGCGGATTGTTTGCCGTAGCCGAAAACAGTAACGTTATACCGTTAATAAACAAATCCGATGCCGCTAAAGAAGTAAAACTAGATAAAACAGTTACAACCCCTGTTCAAACCACATCGATACCTGTAACTTCTGATGAAAATTACATTAGTGTTATGCCACTTGAAATAGTTGCAAACCCCGATAAATATTTGAACAAAAAAGTTAAATTTAAAGCAAGTTTTGACAAATTCTCCACACTCGGTTTGGATTACAAACCTGCAATGAGAGATTCTCAAAAATATATTTCATATCTTATAAAAAGAGATGATGTTACAGATCACACAGTACCGCTTTCTGAAATGAAAATATTTATCTTACGTTCCGAAGCTGAAAAATTTATTGATTTGGATTCGGGCGATATTATTGAAGTTTACGGAAAAGTGTTTTCTAACGCATTGACTGATGCTTGGGTTGATACCGAAAAACTGGTTGTTATAGAAAAGAAAAATAAAGACACCAAGAAAAAAGCTTAGTTTCATTGTGAAAAACATATAAACAAAGCAATCTAAAAATTTTAGATTGCTACTCTGTTTAGCTTATTTTTAATTGATAAAAAGTTTTAAAATACAATTGCACATGACGAGAAATAAAAATAAATGTATAATAATTATTGACGGAGTTAATTAGTTGCGGAGTTATTTAAATGTCTACAGATAAAACAACCGAACAAAGAATTAAAGACAAAGACAAAAAATATTTAACAATACACGGACATTTTTATCAGCCGCCAAGAGAAAACCCGTGGCTTGAGGCAATAGAGCTTCAAGACAGCGCACTCCCATTTCACGATTGGAACGAACGTATAAATCTTGAATGTTATAACCCAAACTCCGCATCCAGAATCGTAGACTCAAAAAACAAAGTTATTGATATAGTAAACAACTATTCCTTAATGAGTTTTAACTTTGGACCAACATTGCTTTCTTGGATGGAAAAACACGCACCAAAAACTTACGAAAGAATAATTAAAGCAGATGTTGTTAGTCGTGTAAAATTTTCGGGTCACGGAAACGCAATTGCTCAAGTTTACAACCATATGATTATGCCTTTGGCAAACCGTCATGACAAAGAAACTCAGGTAAAATGGGGTATAAAAGATTTTGAATACAGATTTGGCAGAATGCCCGAAGGCATGTGGCTTGCCGAAACAGCTGTTGATGACGAAACTTTAGAAGTTCTAGCCGACAACGGTATAAAATTTACGATTTTGTCACCATACCAATCTTTAAGATACAGAAAATTTGACGATAAAGAATGGACTGATGCCGGATGGGGGAATATTGACCCTGCAAAGCCTTATCGTTACTTTATTAAAAGCAATCCAAAAAAATATATTGATTTATTCTTTTATGACGGTGCAATTTCAAAATCTGTTGCTTTTGACAACCTTTTGCAAGACGGTAACAAATTTATCAGCCGCTTAAAAGACGGTATTTCTTTGGACAGAAATTATCCGCAATTAATAAACATCGGTACGGACGGAGAAAGCTATGGCCACCACACAAAATTCGGTGATATGGCACTAGCTTATGTGTTACGGGTAAAAGCTGAAGAAGAAGGATTTACAATCACAAATTATGCTGAATATCTTGATAAATACGGTGTTCACGATGAAGCAGACATAAAACAACCGTCTTCGTGGAGTTGTTTTCATGGTGTGGGCAGATGGAAAGAAGATTGCGGTTGTTCAACAGGCGGTCAGCCCAGTTGGAATCAACGTTGGAGAAAGCCTTTAAGAGAAGCTCTTGATTATCTGAGGGACAAACTCGTTGTGCTTTATGAAAAACACGGCAAAAAATTCTTTACAAAAGATGTTTGGACTGTTCGTAATGAATACATAAATGTAATATTGGACAGAAGCGAACTTTCCGTTAAAAATTTCTTAAAAGAAAATTTAAAGCCCGAGTGTAATGATGACGACAAAATTGCAGCAATGAAACTTTTGGAAATCCAAAGACAAGCAATGCTTATGTATACAAGCTGTGGTTGGTTTTTTGCAGAAATTTCGGGCATTGAAACAACACAAATTATGAAATATGCAGCTCGTGCAATGCAGCTCGCTGCAAGCTTTTCCGAAGAAGATTATGAAAGTGAATTTTTAAAAATTCTTTCTAACGCACAAAGCAACATAAAAGAATTCGGCACTGGTGCTGATATATACAAAAAATTTGTTAAACCTTCAGTAGTTACTATTAAACAAATTGCAAGTTTGTGGGCAATTATGTCGCTTTACGAAGATGAAGAAATAGGTGACGAAACCACTCTTTATTGTTATAAAATTAAACGTTTAAGCTATAAAACTGTCTCCAAAGGTAAAAACAGCCTTTATATCGGACGTGTACAAATTAAATCACAAATCACATTGGAAAAATACGATTTGACTTTTGCACTTTTAAAATATTCGGGCGGAGATTTTCACTGTGCAATAAAAGAATATTCCAATGCTGAAGATTTTGCGGAAATTCAAAAAGATTTGACTTCTACATTTATGAATTATCCGTTAACCGAAATTATCAGAAGTATAGACGAAAACTTCGGCAAAGAATACTATACGCTCAAAGACATATTTATTGAAGAAAGAAGAAAAATTCTCAATGTTATGATTCAGGGCAAAACAAACAAATTCTCGGGTTTGTACAAGGATATTTACGAAGATGGAAAAGCCTCTATTTTCCACTTTAAAAATCTTGGTTTAAATCCGCCTGATGAATTTAAAATTGCTGCAAAATACGTACTCGGTGTCGAGTTTAATAAACAGTTGGAAAATTCTCGCAAATCCTTGAATGATCACGAGTTTCAAGAGGCAATTGACATCAACAATGAGGCAAAATCTCTCGATATAAATCTTGATAAAAAACTTGCAAATTCAATATTTACCGAAAAAATTTCGGACGCAGTATATGCATTGGCAAAAAATCCTGAAATTCATAGGATTGAAACCGTATTGAATTTGTTTAAATATGTTGATGCTTTGGGCTTGCGCATTGATACTTCGGAATCTCAAAATACTTATTTCAACAAAATTCACGAGATTTTAGACGATGTTGCATCAGGTGAAGAAGAAATTAACAGTGATTATGACAGAAAGTTTGTATTGTTGTTGCTTGAATTGGGTTCTAAACTCAATATAAATACGGATTTTTACAAAGAAACATTTGACAAACTAATGTCACCGTTAAATGCAAGAAAGTAAAACAAACGGACAATCATAACATTAATTGTGAAGCAAAGAGCTTATACCTCTAAAAACAACTTTCTGCCTACAATATTAGGTTTTCCGTTGTAATAACCTGCAAAATATCCGCCCCGTACAGGTTGGTTTTTACCGTAAAATGCTGAATTTGAATTTGAAATGGACATAAAAGGATTTGATGATTGCTGCGCAAAAGGGTTAACACTTGTCGATTGAGCAGATGTAATGGCAGTAGACCTAGACGGGGTTAATGCTTTTGAAATAAAACCTACGAGATTTTGAATCATGATAATCCTTTCTTTGGGGAACCTAATTTATTAACAATATTTTATTAATAATAAATTATGGTTTGTCATGTTTATTATAATACATTATTAAAATTTGTTAAGCCACCATTTTGAAAAATCACCCGAACTGCGTATGCACAATGCTCTAAGGTATGCAAAAATAAGCCAAAGAGGAGAAAATTATGACCAAAAAATGTCCGTTTAATTTTGATGAATGTACTTCCGAATGTGCATTGTTTATTGCTCCTGATGATATAAACGAGCTTGTGGCAAACAGGTTAACAAGTATTGGCGTTTATGACAGAAAAAACGGTATGTGTTCGTTTAAAAATCATGCTTTGGCAAAAAGCAGAGAAATTTTTGAAAAAAGTCAGGCAAATAAGTTTTGATAATGCCGAGTTTCTTTGCCTGCAAAACAAAGAAAGAAAATGAACGTAAAAAAGATTAACTATGCAAGAGAGTTAGATTCTGAATATGGTTAGACTAATGAATCTTGCAACACTTAGCGCTTCAGAATGACATTTTGGGGTTTGTTTTTCTTAAACAGCAACGACAGAATATTGTCTGAGGCGGCTTCGCTTGTAGAAGTGTAACGGAGTGCGAATGACGCAAAG